>NZ_VTOZ01000029.1:0-38282 GCF_008271345.1 Pseudoselenomonas caprae | reverse complement strand
CACAAGGTCAACACCTTGCACAGATGGCTTTTTTCACTTTGGCTATTTAGTTTTACTGCACTGTTTGATACCGCTGCTTTACGCTGCGCGGCTTGTCTGGCAATGTAAGTTTCATTTGTCCCGACTCAACCAGTTGAACAATGTAACGATTATATATATACGAAAATGTTCCGAGATTCATAAATTCTTTGATTTCTGCCCTAGTACGCGGTGTCCGACAGAATTCCAGTAGCGACGCCGCATCATAGCACGGCTCAATATCTACAGGCTCTCCACTTTTCTCCGATACTTGCGAATTGAAGAACGTTACCACAAATTCGTTCCGCCGATTCTCAAAGACTGGCTCTGGCAAACCATGTTGCTTCATCTCCCGACGCATTGTTGGGATGCCCGAGTAGCGATTTTCAGCGCGAGTCAAAGACTCTGCCATTGTCGCCAATGCAGGATTACGTAAATTCGGTCTTGCCACCCCCAGCTGATCCACAGTCATACGTCCATACAAGTTACCAGGACTATGAATCTCCATCCGGTCGCGGTAAAGAACCAATTGCACCGGTGTCCCCTCAGTATAGATACTATAATCGCGATGCACGACGGCATTCAATATCGCTTCGCGGATTGCAGCAATAGGATATTCGTCAATGTCCTTGCGCATCCCCGTCTGCTTATCTATGATGGTTCTTGTCTTCATATTCCGCTTACAAAAGGCTATTGCCTCTGCCACTTGCTCCGAAAGTGTTCCTTCAATTCGCTTGTTATCAAGGAAACGGATATCCTGTTCATCAGTATCCCCGATATCATTTCCTGGAACCACCACTGCCGTGATGCAAAGCTGTGGCATAAATCCCTGTGGATATATCCCCATGTTCATGACAGCGGCCAAGGTTGGCTTACCATTTCGCACGACATCCATCAACTCATAGGCGCGGTTCTCTGATAGCTGCGCGAATCCCGGACGTTCTGCTTTTTTCGCCTGCATATACGAGCCAAGTATACCAGCATCCAAATCCTCAAGCATAGCACGGTCTATGGGACGCTCATCGTCATGCAGATGTTTACGGAATGCTTCATAGCTATAGAGTTCGTATTCTGTCATCACCATATCCGCATCACCGACTCGGGTATAAGCCCCCTTCAACCGCCCTGCTCCCTTGTAGTAACACGGCCGTTCAGATAGCTCTAATCCCGGTATTTCCGCCGAGCAAACATCCACGCCATCAACCTCTGCCACGGTAAAAACCGCTCGAACAGGCGGTACCATCTGATTACACTGCTCCACGACTTTCTTTTGTAAATCCTGCAAATCATATACACCAGTCAGTTTGAAACCTTCTTTTTCGTCAATACCAAAAAAAAGGACTCCCCCTCCGTCCTGATTCGAAAAGCTGGACAAGGTATCATAAAGTCTTTTTGGACAGCCCCCATGTGCCGCTTTTATTTCCAAATCTTGTCGTTCGGTCTTTTTATCTAAAATCCAATTCGTTAATTCAATAAGTTCTTCAGTTATCATTTCACTTTCTCCTCCTTTCAACTTAAATACTAACGCAACAATTTAACAAAATCAAGATATTTGTTAAATCGTTGCATTATTTGTTAAGAAATTTCTTAAATTGCTTCCATTTCGCGAACTTTTCTATAGAAAGTTGCTTTACTTATTTTGCAAACTTGCAAAATCTCTTCGCAAGTTATTTTGTTGCTGCGCCATTTATTGACGAGAGCAGGGAAGTTTCTGGGGACGCTGACCTCGGGGCGGCCGAAGCGGACGCCTTTGGCTTTGGCAGCGGCGATGCCTTGGGCTTGGCGCTTGCGGATGTTGTCGCGCTCGGATTCGGCAACGAAGGAAAGCACCTGCAGGACGAGGTCGGAGATAAAGGTGCCCAGCAGGTCTTTGTATTGGCGCGTATCTAAGAGCGGCATATCGACGACACAGATATCAATGCCCTTCTCTTCGGTCAGATAGCGCCATTGGTTCTGGATTTCCTTGTAATTGCGCCCCAGGCGGTCGATACTCAGGATATAGAGCAGGTCGCCAGCTTTCAATTTCTTTATAAGTTTTTGGTAGTTCTGCCGATGGAAGTCCTTGCCGGACTGCTTGTCGATGTAGATGTTGCCCGCAGGGATTTTCAACTCCTCCATGACACGGAGCTGGCGTGCCTCGTTCTGATCAAGGCTCGATACACGGATGTACGCATAGTTTTTCATTGTTCATTCCTCCTATTGACTGGTAAAAAACACCTCTCACTAGGAGTACATAAACGTTTGGGTGCAAAAAGCAACCATACAAATAAAAAAAAGAGGACATTCTCATCTTATCTGAGAATGTCCTCGCGTTATTTATAGGATATTATTTGCCAGCGAGAGCTTTGTAGCCTTCGTAGCGTGCCTTGGCATCGTTCTGCGTCTTCTCGAAGAGTGCTTCGGCTGCCTCTGGGAACGAACGCTTGAGGTTGATGTAGCGGTTCTCGCCCATGAGGAATTCCTGGAACTTGTCGAAGTCCGGCTCTTTGGAGTCGAGGCTGAACGGATTCTTATCCGTGCCGATAAGCTGCGGGTTGTAACGGTAGTTAGCCCAATAGCCGCACTCGACAGCGAGTTTTGCCTCGAGCTGGCTGCAGCCCATGCCCTTGCGGATGCCGTGGTTGATGCACGGTGCATAGGCAATGATGAGGGACGGGCCTGGATATGCCTCAGCCTCCGTGATTGCCTTGAGGAGCTGGTTCTGGTCAGCACCCATAGCGACCTGTGCCACATAGACATAACCATAGGTCTTGGCCATCATGCCGAGATCCTTTTTCTTCGTCTTCTTACCAGCTGCTGCGAACTGAGCGATAGCTGCTGCCGGCGTAGCTTTCGATGCCTGGCCGCCCGTGTTGGAGTAGACCTCGGTATCGAATACGAATACGTTGACATCTTCGCCCGAGGCGAGGACATGGTCGACGCCGCCGTAGCCAATATCGTAAGCCCAACCGTCGCCGCCGAAGATCCACTGGGAACGTTTGACGAAGTAGTCTTTGTTCTCGTAGAGCTTGTTCAGCAGTTCATCGCTGCCCTTCTCGGCCTCGAGGAGTGCCGTGAGTTTATCGGCGCGCTCACGCGTACCGTTGCCGTTGTTAAGGTTCTCGACCCAGTCGGTCAGAGCGGCCTGCAGCTCCGCACTGCCTTTGCCAGCCTCAACGGCTGCCTTGGCATCGGCTGCCAGGCTGTCACGGACGGATTTCGTACCGAGGAACATGCCGAGACCGAACTCTGCATTATCCTCGAACAGGGAGTTCGCCCAAGCCGGGCCATGTCCCTTGTGGTTCTTCGTGTACGGCATAGCCGGTGCACTGCCGCCCCAGATAGAGGAGCAGCCCGTAGCGTTCGCTACCATCATGCGGTCGCCGAAGAGCTGCGTCAGAAGTTTTGCATACGGCGTCTCACCGCAGCCAGCGCAGGCACCGGAGAACTCGAACAGCGGCTGCTCAAACTGCGAGCCAAGAACCGTTTCTTTCTTCATCGGGTTCTTCTTCGGTGCTACTTTCTTCGCATCGACACCATAGTCGAAGTATACCTGCTGTGCCTTGAGCTCATCGTCAAGCGGCTTCATATCGAGGGCCTTGACCGGGCAGACCTGTGCGCAGTTGCCGCAGCCGAGGCAGTCCATCGTGGATACTGCCACCGTGAAATTGTAATCCTTGATGGCTTTCGTCTTCTTGGACGGGAATCCTTCCGGAGCTGCTGCGAGCTCTTCTTCCGTCGTCAGTACCGGACGGATCGTAGCATGCGGGCAGACATAGGAGCACTTGTTGCAGCCAATGCATTTTTCCGCATCCCATACCGGGACGCTGATTGCCGTGCCGCGTTTCTCATAGGCCGTGCCGCCCAGCGGGAACGTGCCGTCTGCCATTTCGCCTGCGAATTTGGATACCGGCAGCTTGTCGCCTTCCTGACGGTTCATGACTTCCTGGATTTCCGTGATGAATGCCGGCGCATCCATCTTCTCGATTGCCTCATCCTCGGCATTTGCCCAGTCAGCCGGCACATCTACGCGATGCAGCGCCTCGATGCCCTTATCGATGGCACCGTTGTTCATATCAACGATGTTCTGGCCCTTCTTGCCGTAGGATTTGACCACGGCATCCTTGAGGTAGCCGACAGCCGTATCGATAGGAATGATGTTCGCGATCTTGAAGAAGGCAGACTGCATGACCATGTTGAAGCGGCCGCCGAGGCCAAGGCCTTTAGCGATATCCACAGCGTTGACCGTGTAGAACTCGATGTTGTTCTTGGCGATGAAGCGCTTCATATAGGCCGGCAGATGTTTCGTGAGCTCTTCATCCGACCAGACCGTGTTGAGCAGGAACTTGCCACCCTTCTTGAGGCCTGCGAGCAAATCGTATTTGTAGACATAGGACTGCTGCGAGCAGGAGATGAAGTCTGCCTTGTTGATGAGGTACGGGCTGTTGATCGGCTGCTTACCGAAGCGCAAATGGCTCATGGTGATACCGCCGGACTTCTTGGAGTCATAGGCAAAGTAAGCCTGTGCATACATGTCCGTCTTGTCGCCAATGATCTTGATGGCGCTCTTGTTGGCACCGACCGTACCGTCAGAGCCGAGGCCCCAGAACTTGCAGGCCGTCGTGCCAGCCGGCGTCAGGTCGACGTCGCTCATGACCGGTGCGAGGCTCGTGTTCGTGACATCATCCTCGATACCGATGGTGAAGCCGTCCTTCGGTGCGTCTTTCTTGAGTTCCTCGAATACGGCAAAGATCTGATCCGGCGTCGTGTCCTTGCCGCCGAGACCGAAACGGCCACCGACGATGACCGGATTCAGGTCAGAGTTGTAGAAGGCTGCCTTGACATCAAGATAGAGCGGCTCGCCCAGGGAACCCGGCTCCTTCGTATGGTCGAGGACAGCTACCTTCTTGACCGTCTTCGGCATGAACTGGAAGAAGTGCTTGAGAGAGAACGGACGATAGAGATGGACGTTCATAAGACCGACCTTCTCGCCGTTCTTGTTCAGGTAGTCCACCGTCTCTTCGACTGCCTGGCAGACGGAGCCCATAGCGATGATGATGCGGTCAGCATCCTCGGCACCATAGTAGTCGAACAGGTGATGCTCGCGGCCCGTGATCTTGGCCATGTCAGCCATAGCCTCTTCAACGAGGTCCGGCAGTGCGTTGTAGTATTCGTTCGAAGCCTCGCGGCTCTGGAAGTATACGTCCGGGTTCGTGGCCGTACCGCGGATGACCGGATGATCCGGGTTCAGTGCGCGGCGGCGGAACTCCTTGACTGCATCCCAGTCGAGGATCTTGCTGAGATCATCATAGTCGACTACCTCGATCTTCTGGATCTCATGGGACGTGCGGAAGCCGTCGAAGAAGTTGATGAACGGCACGCGGCCCTTGATGGCAACGAGATGCGCAACGGCAGAAAGATCCATGACCTCCTGGACGCTGGCCTCAGCCAGCATAGCGCAGCCCGTCTGGCGGGCAGCCATGACATCCTGGTGATCGCCGAAGATGTTCAGCGAGTTAGCAGCCAGTGCACGCGCCGATACATGGAATACGCCCGGCAGCAGCTCACCAGCAACTTTATAAAGGTTCGGAATCATCAGCAGGAAGCCCTGGGATGCCGTATACGTAGTCGTCAGAGCACCAGCCTGCAGCGAGCCATGCACGGCACCTGCCGCACCAGCCTCAGACTGCAGCTCGATGACGCGGACGGTCTGGCCGAAAAGGTTTTTCTTGCCTTTGGCTGCATCCTCGTCCACATGCTCAGCCATCGGAGAAGACGGCGTGATCGGATAGATTGCCGCAACATCCGTAAAAGCATAAGAGATATAGGCGGCAGCTTGGTTGCCGTCCATGGTTTTCATCTGTTTGCTCATGTTATTTGTTTGCTCCCCTCTTTGATAAAATACCAGAGTACATAAATAGGATAGCGCAAAACCGCTATCGCTTCAGTAATCTATGTTACCAATATAAATAGCTCGATAAATTTTGCGTATATCCCGCGTAGCTATCATTATATACCGTAGACGAACAATTGTAAATATAATGTTACATGTTTACATATAAAAAGACGGACGAGATATACACCTCATCCGTCAGACTTCGTCTGCCACCTTCCCCTTAGGGGAAGGCTTTCATTTACATATTTTCTTTGCTGTGGCGATAGCCGTAGGCGAAGTAGATCAGAAGGCCGACGGCACTCCAGAGCCAGAACCTCTCCCAGGTCATGGCCGACAGGTTGTACATGATATAGGCGCAGCTGGCGATCGAGAGGGTGCCCATGACGTAGATGGCCGGGCAGCGGAAGGGCCGGTTGATATCCGGATACTTCCGGCGCATGACCATGACGCCGATTGAGGAGACGATGAATGCAAACAAGGTACCGACGCTGCACATCTCGGCGACGACATTGATCGGCGTAAAGCCGCTGATCAGCATGACGGCAAAGCCGACGATGACCGTGATGCGATGCGGCGTCGCATATTTCGGATGGATCTTGCAGACGCCCTGCGGAATCAGGCCGTCGCGGCTCATCGCATAGAATGCGCGCGTCTGCGCATACATCATGACGAGCAGCACCGTCGTGAGGCCCGCGATGGCTCCCGTGCCGACGACAGCCGAGCCAAAGCGATAACCAAGCTCACGCAGGACGAAAGCCACCGGTTCAGCATTGTCAAGCTGCGTGTAGGAGACGTTGCCGGTCATGACAGCCGTCACTGCGATATACAGTAACGTACAGATCAATAAGGAAGCGATAATCCCCGTCGGCATATCGTGGGCCGGATTCTTCGTCTCCTCTGCTGCTGTCGCGATCGAGTCAACGCCGAGATAGGCAAAGATGATGACCGCCGCACCAGCCGAGACACCGGCAAAGCCAAAGGGCATGAACGGCTCCCAGTTCGCCGGGTCCACCGTCGGGGCCGCCAGGAACAGGAACAGGAAGATCGCCAGCAACTTGACGCCGACGAGGATCTTGTTGACCGTGACACTCTCGCGCACGCCGCGCACGAGCAGGAAGGTCAGGAAGCCTGTAATCAGCACAGCAGGCAGGTTCACGAGGCCGCCGTCCGCAGGAACCATCGTGTACTCAGCCGGCAGGACGATGCCCGCTGACTTCAGCAGGCCAACCACATAGGCCGACCAGCCGCCTGCGACTGCACTCGCCCCTACGGAATATTCCAGCACCAGATTCCAGCCAACCAGCCAGGCCCAGAATTCGCCCACCGATGTATAGGCATAGGCATAGGCACTGCCCGCGACCGGAATCATAGCGGCCAGCTCCGAATAGGCCATGCTGACAAAACCGCAGGCGATGCTCGCTATCAAGAACGAGAGCATCAAGGCCGGCCCTGCATACTGGGCAGCCGCGACCCCCGTCAGCACGAAGATGCCCGTGCCGACGATGACACCGATGCCGAGCAAGGTAACATCCAGCGAGCCCAGCGCCCGCTTCAAATGCGATTTTGACGCATCGCTCTGATACTCTGCGATGCTTTTCGTACGAAAGATTCCCATCGGAACACTCCTAACCACCTGAATTGTATTCTCCGAATAAACATACTGTTGTATTATAGCACATGAGCGGACAAAAATGAATTTGTTTTTTGTAAAGTTGCAATCCGCCAGCAGGAAATCCCTCTCACGCGTCGAATAAATACCTAGCAGGATAGACCGATAGATAAACTGGGATAAAGCAAGGAGTGTGGCGTCCGATGATCAAGAACATGGCAATCTATGTTATCCTCAAGCTCGAGTATGGCAAGGGGCAGGAAAACGTCTATACCAGCATCCTCAACGTGACCTCAAGCAAGAGCACAGCGGAAACCTTCAAGGAGCACTACGAGGAGGAATTCGCAGATGAAATCGAGCATGAGCATAACGGCCGCTTCGTCTCCATCCGTTTGCACAAAGCGCTGATCCAGCTCGACGATGAGATCATCGCCCCGGATATGTTCATCCGCTTTATCGGCGATAAGAATGTCAAAGACGTATTCAAATAGTTTTGTGCAAAAAAAGACCAGCCATACGGCTGGTCTTTTGCATTGTCATGATAATGGTCGGGATGACAGGATTCGAACCTGCGGCCTCTTCGTCCCGAACGAAGCGCGCTACCAAACTGTGCCACATCCCGACAACGTAGACTATTATAACGCGTTAAAAAGGATAATGCAACCCCTTTTTGAAAAAAAAGTAAAATTTTACGCAGATTTTTTCCGCTGATAGAAAAACAGGAAGATGATTGGGATGACCAGCAGCGTAAAAACAGTCGAGGTCAGAAGGCCGCCGATGATGACCCAAGCCATCGAAACGCGCGTCTCACTGCCTGCCGTCATCGCCAGGGCCGTCGGCAGCATGCCCACCATCATCGTCAGCGTCGTCATGAAGATTGGCTTCAGGCGCACCTTGCCGGCCTCCACAATGGCCTCCAGCGCCGTGCGCCCCCTATCCATCAGCGTCAACGCATAGTCGATCAGCAGGGTACCATTCTTGGCGACGATGCCATCCATGACGAGGATGCCGATCATCGAGTAGAGATTCAGCGTGTTATGCGTGATGAACAGCAGCAGGATTGAGCCGATAAGGCCCAGCGGCAGCGAGAACATGCGGATGAACGGCGTGACCACCGACTCGTAGAGCACCGCCAGCAGCATATAGATGAGCACCAGAGCCAGGAACAAGGCACTCAGCAGGTCCGCAAACGTGTCGTTCATGCGCGTCGCCTGCCCCTTGAACTGGTAGTTGACCGAGTCGCCCAGCTTCGCCTTCGCCAGTGCCTCCCGCGCATCCTTCATCACGTCGCCGATAGGCCGGCCGCTGACGTTCGCACCGATGGCGATCGCACGCTGCTTGTCGACGCGGCGGATAGTCACCGGGCCACGGCCGTTCTTTATCTCGGCCACATCGCCGAGATAGATGAGCTTGCCCCCCGACAGGATCGGCACATGGGCGACATCCGAAGGCTTATAGCCATCCGCCCCCTTGAAGCGCACCTTGATACTCGTATCGAGGCCATTGTTGTGGCTGTCGTTCTTGAGCTCCCCTGCCGAAAGGCCCGAGATCGCCGAAGCAAATGCCGTATCGACATCAGCCAGCGTCGTGCCATACGTCTTCAGCTTCTGCCGGTCAACCGTCAATTGCAGCTCGGGCATACCCTCCGTATAGGAGCTGTTGACATCGGTCAGCCCTTTGACATCATGCTTGAGGATATCCATGACGCGCTCAGCTGCGGCACTGAGCTCCTCATTGTTGTTGCCGCGCAGCTCGATCTGCAGCGCGCCGCCGCCATTGCGGGCACCACCGCCGCCCGAGATGCCTGCGACATTGCTCTGGGTCTCCGCCACGCGGATCTCCGCATCGTTTATGCCCGCGGCAAAATCGCGCACCTCATTGGCTACCTCCCAGACCGTGCGCGAGCGGTCCTGGCGCGGCACCAGCTGTACCTTGATGCGGCCCTCATAGGCCGTCGAGCCCCCCGCATGGGTCATATAGTATTTGACCTCAGGGATCGTTTCGAGTTTCTCCTCCAGCTGCCCCGCGATGCGGTTGGTCGTCTCCGCCGAGGCGCCGACCTGCCCCTGGATATTGATGGTGAAGCTCGATTCATCCGTCTGTGGCATATACTCCATGCCCACGATCCCCAACGGCACCATAGCGATGACGCCCGCAAACACCGCCAGGATCGTCACCAGCAGCTTCTTCTGGTGGCCAAGGCTCCAGCCGAGCAGCCGCCCATAGCAGTCAACTGCCCGCTCCTCCAGATTATCCATGACTGCCCAGAGCATCCTCTTATCGGGATGGTAGCCGCCGCGGAAGAAGCGCGAGGCCAGCATCGGCGTCAAGGTGAACGAGACAAACAGCGAAAAGAAGCCCGCAAACACGATGGTCAGGCCGAACTGCCGGAAATACTGGCCGGTCATGCCCTCCATGAAGGCAATCGGCATGAAGACCGCCGCATCGCAGAGCGTGATGGCGATTGCAGCCATACCGATCTCGTTACGGCCATTCTCCGCCGCCAGCTTCGGTTCCTCGCCCATCCGCAGGTGGCGCGTGATATTCTCGAGCACGACGATCGAATCGTCGACGAGGATACCGACGCAGAGCGTCATGCCCATGAGCGACATCATATTAAAGGTGAAGCCCGCCAGATACATGACGAAGAACGTCGCGACCAGCGACGTCGGTATCGCAATCATGACTGCCGCCGTTGACCGCCAGCCGCGCAGGAACAGGAACAAGACCAGTCCCGTCGTGATCAGGCCTTCGACCAGCGTGCCGAGCGTGTTATGCAGCGAGTCCTGCACATAGTCCGCATCATTCGAGACGACGACGAACTGATAGTCGGGATAGTTCTTGCGCAGCCGTTCGACGGCCTTCAGGATATTGCCCGCCGTTTCGACCACGTTGGCATCGCTGTTCTTATAGATCAGCACATTGATGGAGTCCTCGCCGTTCAGCCGGCCATAGCGCGCGCGGCGTGCATCCTGCTCGCGCACCGTCGCCACGGCCGTCAGCGGTATCATCCTGCCATTGGCATTCTGCACCTGCACCTGCTCAATGTCCTTAGCCGTCTTATACTGCGCCACCACACGGACATCGGACTTCGTCGTCTCCGTATAGACCGAGCCGGAGGGCAGCAGTTGGTTCTCGTTCTTGATGGCCGACGAGATCTTCGCCAGCGTCAGCTTATAGGCCGCCATCTTATCGCGGTCGACCTCGATGGCTACCTCCTTGTCGCGCCCGCCGTGCAGCTCGATTTCCGATACGCCGCCGGCCTGCTGCAGGGTCTCCTGGAAGACGTTGTCCGTCATCGAATAGGTGTCGGCCAGGCTATGCTGGCTGATGACCGCCAATTCGACGATTGGCTTGGCATTGATATCACGCTTGATGACCACCGGCGAGTCCGCTTCATCGGGCAGCCGGTTCTTGATCGCCTCGACCTTCTTGGTCGCATCGATGGCCGCCGTATCGGCATCCGCCCCAAAATCGAGCTCCAGCATGATGCGTGCGCGCTCATAGCTGGCCGTCGAAGTGATCTTCTTGACGTTGGAAACGGAGGACAGGGCATCCTCGACGGGTTTGACGATTTCCTGCTCCACGGAGTCCGCGCTCGCCCCCGGATATTTGACCGTGACCGTGACAAAGGGCGTATTGAGGGCCGGCAAGAGCTCCACGCCAATGCGGTAGTAGCTGTACATGCCGAGCACCACAAAGAACAGGACAATCATCGAGATGCCCACCGGACGATTGATGGAAAAACGCGTCAGATTCATTGTCATCCCTCCACGTTATCGTCCACATCCACCTTGGTGCCGGTCTGCAATTTATCCTGATTGGATACCACCACGACATCGCCATCGGCCAGGCCGTCGAGGATCTCCTCAGTCTCGTCATTCATCAGGCCGATCTTCACCTCGCGCTCCTCGACCGTGCCATCATCCCTGAGCACGAACAGCGTCTGGCGGCCGTTGCGCGAGAGCACTGCCCCCTTGGGCACGAACAGCGTATCCCGCCGCTGCAGGATATCGATGGCCGTATGGGCAAACAAGCCCGCCTTGATCTCGTCACTCGCCGTGTCGAGCTCGATGCGCACCTGATAGGTCTTGGCACTCTCATCCATCGCCGGGCTCACATAGACGATGCGGCCTGCATAATCTGCCCCCAGGGCATCGATGGTCACCTTGACCTCCATGCCGGGCTTCAGTATCGCCGCATCGCTTTCCGACAAAGCGCAGTCGACATTCAGATGGCTGTTGTCGACCAGCGAGAGCACCTTGGTGCCCGCCGTCACGATGGCGCCAGCCTCGACATTGCGATAGCCGATGACGCCATCGCGGGGTGCCCGCAGGAGCATATCTTCGCGCTGGCGGCGCAGCGCATCGGTCGCATAGCGCTGCTTCTCGGCCGTATACTGCTTGGACTGGACGCTGGCTGCATCGCCGCCCTCAACCTGATTGGCCAGCACCTCGAAGGCCGCCTTGCTGGCCATATACTCCTGCTCGATCGAATCGAGCGTATTCTGCGAGATCGCACCAATCGAGAAGAGATAGCGGTTGCGCTCGTATTTGCCCTTTTCAAGCTCATAGGCATTCTTGGCCTTGATGTAGTTCGCATCGTAAGTCACCGCAGCCTCGCGGGCATCGGCAGCCGCCGCCCGCGCCGCTGCCGCATTCTGGTTGATGGATATATCGAGATCGCCCGTATCCTGCACCATGAGCACCTGCCCCGCCTTGACTTCATCGCCAAGATTTACGCAGACTTCCGCCACACGGCCGGTATACTTCGGCGCTAACGCGACATTCGCATCAGCAACCGTCTGCCCGGACAGGACGATATGGCGCATCATATCCCGGCGTGTGACTTGCTCCACCTTGACCAGCGGATTGCCATGCCGCACTTTCTTCTCCGTGTTGCGCGCATTGCCGAAATAGAAATACAAGGCCGCAGCCAGAAACACCAGCACCGCCAGCATGGCAGCCAGCTGCTGCCTGCGGCTCAGCTGTTGGAAATTGTAACGGAAATTATGACGCATATGATTGCTCTCCATTCAGATTCTCTGTCTATCGTTTATCGCTTTATTGCTCATATTGTAGCACCTCCCAGGATAAAAAGGGAAGGTTATTTTTGCCTGCCGGCAGGGAATCCCTGCCATATTGCAGAATACTTTCCTATAAAAATACGACTTGAAAGCGAGGCCTACGTCATGCAAGCAGTTGAAATCCGTAAAGACATCTACTGGGTCGGCGCCATCGACTGGTCCATGCGCAGTTTCCATGGCTACCAGACGGGACGCGGCACCACCTATAACGCATATCTGATCCTCGACGAGAAGATCACGCTCATCGATACGGTCAAAGAAACCTTTGCCGCCGAGCTGCTCGCGCGTATCTCCTCCGTCATCGATCCCGCCCGGATCGACTACATCATCTCCAGCCATGTCGAGCCCGATCACTCCGGGGCCATCCCGTTCATGATGGAGCATTGTCCCAACGCCAAGATCATCACGAGCCTGCCCAATGGGCTGAAGGGACTCACCGCCCGCTACGGCGATCTCCCCTATGAGGGCGTCAACGCCAACGACACCATCAATATCGGCAGCCGCACCTTGCAGTTCGTTCCGACACCGATGCTTCATTGGCCGGACAGCATGGTCACCTACTGCCCCGAGGAGAAGATCCTGTTCTCCAACGATGCCTTTGGCGAGCACCTCGCCTCCTCCCAGCGCTTCGACGACGAAAACGATCTGCCGACCGTGCTCTGGGAAGCCAAGAAATACTACGCCAACATCCTGATGCTCTACGGCCGCCAGGCTCAAGCAGCCTTCCAAGCACTCAACGGGCTCAAGATCAACATGATCGCCACAGGACACGGCATCATCTGGCGCTCCCACATCGACGATATCCTCGCCTGCTATCAGAAATGGGCCGCTTGTGCCGTCGAGGAGCGCGCCGTCGTCGTCTTCGACAGCATGTGGCACTCGACGGAGACCATCGCCCGCACGATTGCTGAGGCCTTCGAGCAGCGCGGCATCCCCTGCGCCTACTACGACATCAAGGAGAATCACCTCTCCGATATCATGACCGATATCATGACGGCCAAATACCTTGCCGTCGGCTCACCGACCATCAACAATCAGATGCTGCCGACGATTGCCAGCTTCCTCTGCTATCTCAAGGGACTTTCCCCGAAGCGTCATCAGGGATTCGCCTTCGGCTCCTACGGCTGGGGCGGGCAGAGCATCATGCAGGTCGAGGAAGAACTCAAAGCCGCCGGCATCGAGATCATCCTCGACAAGATCCGCATCGCCAATGTCCCGACTGCCGAGCAGCTCCAAGCCATCACGCAGAGCATCCAGACTCTATGAGCAGATATACGAAAAAGCCGCGTCCGTACGAATACGGCGCGGCTTTTTCATGCCCTGCATCACTTGATTACCTTGAAGGTCTTTAGGAGTTCCCTCTTCTCGTCCTCCGTCATGGCCGAGCGCTTGTTTTCGCCCTCTACCATTTTCAGGCAGGCCTTTTTCTGCTCCTGCTTTCGTTCCTGGCCGAGAGAAACCGTGCGAATATGCTTATCGTCGTGGAGGAGCTCCAGCATATTGAGCTTTTCCAGCAGGTCCTTCAGATAGCCCTTCGCACGAGCTTTGCGTATCTGACCGGCGAGCTGCACAGCCGCTTGGTCTTGCAGTTCGAGAAGGCTCCCACGCTCCAACGTAGAAGCATCCATGAACTTGCCCAAACCAATGCGGTTCAGATAAGATGTCAGGTTTCCCCGGAAATAGGCCAGCCGCATCCTTTCTTGAAGGCGGATGGCTGCCCGGACAAGGATTCCATCAAGGCGTTCATCAAAACTTGCATGTTTCATGAAAACACCTCCGTGATGAAAACTTGCTCATATATAGGGAGTATTCGCCCCTTGCTCATATATCTCCTGCTAAAAATATCAACTTTACAATTTTTTCTTATGCAGTCGGTACCGGTGTGCTCTTGCCGACAGCCTTTGTCTTCATCTTAAGCGTGACCAGGAAGGTCGTCCCCTTGCCAAGCTCACTTTCGATCTGGATCGTGCCCTTGTGCAGCTCGACGATTTCCTGTGCGATGGCCAGCCCCAAGCCATTGCCGCCCATCTCACGCGAGCGGGCCTTATCGACGCGGTAGAACCGGTCAAAGACTTTCTCCTGATCCTCCGGCGAGATGCCGATACCTGTATCCGATACAGCCAGGCAGACCTTGCCCTTCTCCGCCTTGCGGAACTCCACCGTCACCTTGCCGCCCTCGGGGGTATACTTGACCGCATTGTCCACGAGGATCAGCACGAGCTGGCGGATCTTCTGCTCATCGGCATGGATGATCGCCTTAGGCAAGCAGTCGGCCACCAGCGTGATTTTTTTCTGCTCTGCCAGCGGCTGCATGAGACGCGCCGTCTGCGCTGCCACGGCACCGAGATCGAATTTCGACGGCTTGAGCTTCAATGCCTTGTTGTCACTGCGCGCGACCACCAGCAGGTCGCTGACGAGCTTCGTCATCTTCTTGACTTCGTCACGCACATCTTCGATGACCTGCTTGAGAAACGGCGACTTGATGGACGGATCATTCTGCAGGAGATCGGCCGAAGCCATGACGACGGCCAGCGGCGTTCGCAGCTCATGGCTGGCATCCGCTGCGAACTGTCGCTGCTTCTCATAGGCCGACTTGAGCGGTACCATGGCCTTGCCCGAAAGCAGGTGACCGACAATGGTGGCGATGATAAGGGCCAGCAGACCTAAAGCTGCCATGATGGACGTGGCCTTCTCCATACCATTGTAGAGCGCCGTGACATCCTTGCCGACATAGACCACCTGCGGTGCCATGCCCGGCTCGCGGATCTTCTGCATCGTCATCATGATTTTGGTCTTATGGCCGTTCTCCCGCGGCTTGGTCACGACAGTGACTTCGCCCTCCGCCCCATTCCACTGGTTCATGACATCGAGGATGAAAGGCTCGATGCGGAACGAAGCCCGGGCAAAATTCAGCAGCCGGCCATCGCTGTCGAAGACATAGAAGAACAAGCGGTCATTCGTGCTCTTATAGGCCACCGTATCATCGATGACCAGCTCCGGATGCTGGTTCAGATAGCGCTGTGCCTCGGACACGTTGTCTGCGGTATCCCAGAGCTCCCGCGCCTGCTCAGAGCGGATGGACCACTCCATCGACTGATGCATCGCAAAGATCAGCACCGCCAAGAAGATGATCATGACCAGCGAATAAAGCATCGTCAGCTTGCGGCGGCTTTGCCCGAAAAGGTTCTCTGCCATTATTTATGGGCCTCCAGCTTATAGCCGACCCCGCGGACGGTCTTGATGATCGTATCACCGTCGCCCAGATCGAGCTTCTTGCGCAAAATCTTCATATACGAATCGATGTTGTTCGAGCTGACATCCGACTCCAGACCCCAGATGCGGTCGAGGATGATGTCACGCGGCACGACGATACCGATATTCTGCGCCAGCAGATCGAAGATCTGGAACTCACGCGGCGACAGCTGGATGACATCGTCCTTTTTCTTGAGGACCTTCGCCGTGCGGTTCAACGTGAAATCACCGACCTCGACGACATCCTGCTGGATCTTCTGCGTGCTGCGGCGCCCCAACGCGCGCAGGCGGGCCAGAAGCTCCGCAAACTCGAACGGCTTCACGAGATAATCATCCGCCCCGGCATCCAGCCCCGTCACCCGATCCTCGACCGAATCGCGCGCCGTCAGCATCAGGATAGCTTTCTCATAGCCCTCGCGGCGCAAGCGGCTGCAGGCATCCACGCCCGTTTCGCCCGGCATCATCCAATCCAGCACCAAAATGTCATAGTCCGTATACATGGCATATTCATAGATATCGCTGCCATTGGTCACCCACTCGACCTGGATATCATTCTGCTCCAGCATGTATTTCGTCAGCTTGCCCAGCCGTTTGTCATCCTCTGCTAAAAGTACGCGCATCGTAACGCCTCCTAAAAGTTTCTATCTGTTATTATTATACGCTTATTATATTGAAATTCCACTGAAAAGAAAAAGCCATCCCCGCAAAACGGGAATGGCTTCGATCTCTTATTCGCTTATCAGTCGCGGCCCAGACGATCTCTGAGGATGACGTCGTGGGAACCACCCTCGACAATACTCGTAGCCGATACCAACGTGAGTTTTGCCTTGTCGCGGAACTCCGGCAGGCTCAGCGAACCGCAGTTGCACATGGTGCTGCGGATCTTGGCGAGCGTCGTCTGCACATTGTCCTTGAGCGGACCAGCGTACGGGACATAGGAGTCAACGCCTTCCTCGAAGGACAGCTTGCGCGCACCGCCGAGGTCATAGCGCATCCAGTTGCGGGCGCGGTTGGAACCCTCGCCCCAGTACTCCTTATAGTACGTGCCGTTGACCTTGACCTTGTCCGTCGGGCTCTCGTCGAAACGGGAGAAGTAACGGCCGAGCATCAGGAAGTCTGCGCCCATAGCCAGTGCCAGCGTCATATGGTAATCATGGACGATACCACCATCGGAGCATACCGGGATATAGATGCCCGTCTCCTCATAGTAACGGTCACGCTCAGCGCAGACATCGATAAGGGCCGTAGCCTGGCCGCGGCCGATGCCTTTCGTCTCACGCGTGATGCAGATAGAACCGCCGCCGATACCGACCTTGATGAAGTCTGCACCAGCCTCCGCGAGGAAGCGGAAGCCTTCGGCATCGACAACGTTGCCGGCACCGACCTTGACATCCTCACCGAAGTTCTCATGGATGTACTTCAGCGTGATGCGCTGCCACTCAGAGAAGCCCTCCGAGGAGTCAATGCAGAGGACATCGGCACCAGCCTTCAAGAGGGCCGGAACACGCTCGGCGTAGTCACGCGTGTTGATACCAGCGCCGACGATATAGCGCTTGTTCTTGTCGATGAGCTGGAGCTCATGCTCCTTGTTATCCGTATAATCTTTGCGGAACACCATGTAACGCAGGTGCTGGTTCTTGTCGACGATCGGCAGCATGTTGAGCTTGTTTTCCCAGATCATGTCGTTAGCCTGATTGATCGTCGTGACTTCCTCAGCCTTGGCATAGATGAGGTTCTCGAACGGCGTCATGAACTCTTTGGCCTGCGTGTCCAGCGACATGCGGGAAACGCGATAGTCACGGCTCGTGACGATGCCCAAGAGCTTGCCATCCGGCGTGCCGTCTTCGGTAACAGCCATCGTCGAATGGCTCGTTTTCTGCAGAAGATCAAGAATCTCACCAAGGGTCGTGGTCGGTTTGATGTTGGAATCGGAGCTGACAAAACCAGACTTATAGTTCTTGACGCGAGCGACCATAGCAGCCTCTTCCTCGATCGTCTGAGAACCATAGATGAAGGACACGCCACCCTCCTGAGCGAGCGCGATTGCCATCTTGTCGTTCGAAACTGCCTGCATGATGGCCGAAGTCATCGGAATGTTCATGGAGATTTTCGGCTCCTCACCCTTCTTGAACTTCACCAGCGGAGTTTTAAGCGATACATTGTTCGGAATGCATTTGTCCGAGGAATAGCCCGGAACAAGCAGATACTCGCCAAAAGTGTGTGATGGTTCTTCAAAATAGAATGCCAACGTAACCCCTTCTTTCTTGATACTTTAGAAACTACCTACGCAATAGTACACGGTGTCTGTGTATATTGTTATATATGTTAATATACTTGCGAATACATGTCAATCTCAAACTAAAGTTCGCTTTACAATGTTACACTTCTGTGTTTTATCAGCCCAACATAACAAAAGCAGCCGGACTTTTCATCTACCATCCAGCTGCTAATCGTCAATATTCTGTTTTGTCGTCTCCATTCGTTTACCTTTGGGTAGCGTTCTTACGGGCCCATCGGACTCCCCTCCTTTGTAGACCTTCTCCTCTCCAGGAATCTGATTTTCCGTTGGCTAGCTATTACCTTTTCAGAAGTATCAGTTCCTTTGACTTGCCTATATTATAGCGCACAGTTATCATAATGTCAATAATTTTCAAACTATTTGCAGGAATTTTCCTCACATAACAAAAAAGAACCCAACTTCCGTTAGGTTCTGTCATTTCATGGTGGAGACAAGGAGGATCGAACTCCTGACCTCTTGAATGCCATTCAAGCGCTCTCCCAGCTGAGCTATGCCCCCACATTATTCAGTTGCCGGAAGCTTTGTGCCGCCAACATGTAATATTATAAAGGGGCTGCCCCCTTGTGTCAACCCCTTTTTTCATATTTTTTAGATTTTCGAGAATTCTAAGGACGAACGACTGCCATACATGCTCTCGTAGTAGTTCTGATAATCCCCGCTGATGATATTCTCCCACCAGCCGCGATTGTCCAGATACCATTGGACCGTTTCCTTGATGCCATCCTCGAAACGCGTCGTCGGTTCCCAACCGAGCTGCTCGCGGATCTTGGTCGGATCGATGGCATAACGGCGGTCGTGGCCCTTGCGGTCCGTGACAAACTCGATGCTCTCCTCGCCCTTGCCGAGCTCACGCAGGATCGTCTTGACCACATCGATATTCGCCCGCTCATTGTGGCCGCCGATATTGTAGACTTCGCCGACCTTGCCCTTCTGCAGGATAAGGTCGATTGCTGCGCAGTGGTCCTTGACGAAGAGCCAGTCACGCACATTGAGACCATCGCCATAGACCGGCAGCTTCTTGCCCGCCAAAGCATTGATGATCATGAGCGGGATGAGCTTCTCCGGGAAATGATAGGGGCCATAGTTGTTCGAGCAGCGCGAGATCGTGACGGGGATCTTGTAGGTGCGATGGTAAGCCTGCACCAGAAGGTCAGCACCAGCCTTCGATGAAGAATAGGGGCTCGACGTATGGAGCGGCGTCGTCTCCGTAAAGAACAGATCCGGCCGGTCAAGCGGCAGATCGCCATAGACCTCATCGGTCGATACCTGATGATAACGGTCGATGCCATACTTGCGGCAAGCATCGAGCAGGACGCTCGTACCGATGATATTCGTCTGCAGGAAGATCTCCGGATTCTCGATCGAGCGGTCAACATGCGACTCAGCGGCAAAATTCACGATGACATCGGGCTTCTCCGTCTCAAACATCTTATAGACCTGCTGACGGTCAGCGATGTCACCACGGATGAACTTGAAGTTCTCCTTCGTCATGGCTTTTTCCAGCGTCGCCATATTGCCGGCATATGTCAGCTTATCATAGCAGATGATCTTGTCACTCGGATGCTGCTTGAGCATGTAGTATACGAAATTCGCACCAATGAAACCAGCACCGCCGGTTACAACTATATTCATATCGTGATTCCCCCTTGGAAGTTATTCCCCATAGACAAAGTTAAGATCCGTGCGCTCTTTGAGCAGAGGTGCTAGCTGATCCTTCTCCGACAGGATGACCGGCTCGATTGGCCACTCAACACCGATGTCGGGATCATTCCAGCGGATGTTGCCATCACATTCCGGCGCATAATAATTATCCGCCTTATACTGCACCTCAACATCATCAGTCAGCGTGATGAAGCCATGCGCAAAGCCGCGCGGGATAAAGAGCTGCTTCTTGTTCTCAGCCGAAAGCTCCACGCCGACCCACTGGCCATACTGCGGCGAGCCTTTGCGGATATCAACGGCCACATCAAAGATCCTGCCGCGCGTGCAGCGTAAAAGCTTGGCCTGGCACTTAGGATTCAGCTGATAATGCAGACCGCGCAGCGTCCCCTTCTGCGCCGAGAAGGACTGGTTATCCTGCACGAAATCCACCTTTATGCCTGCCTCTTCCATCTTGCGCTGCGACCAGCTCTCCATGAACCAGCCACGCGCATCGCCAAAGACCTGCGGCTCCAGGACAAATACACCCTTCAATCTTGTTTCTGTTGCTTTCATTGCTATCTCTCTAACTCCATCATTCATTCAACATATTGATCAGATACTTGCCATATTCGTTCTTCAGCAGTGGCTGCGCCAACTTCTCGACCTGTGCTGCATCGATATAGCCCATGCGATAGGCGATCTCCTCGATGCAGGCGATCTTGAGCCCCTGGCGCGCCTGGATCGTGCGCACAAAAGCTCCGGCATCCAGGAGTGACTCATGCGTACCCGTATCCAGCCAGGCATAGCCGCGGCGCATCTTCTCAACCTTAAGCGTGCCGCGTTCCAGATACACCTTGTTGACATCGGTGATTTCCAGCTCGCCGCGCGGCGACGGCTTGATGCTCTTGGCGATATCCACGATATCCTTGTCGTAGAAGTACAGCCCCGTGACGGCATAGTTGGATTTCGGTGCAGCCGGTTTCTCCTCCAGGCTGAGTGCCTTGCCCGCCTTGTCAAACTCGACCACGCCATAGCGCTCCGGATCGGAGACATAGTAGGCAAACACCGTCGCCCCCGTATCAAGCTGCGCCGCCCGCTGCATGGCCTGCGCGAGATCTGAACCGTAGAAGATATTGTCGCCGAGCACCAAAGCACAGGCCTCGCCGCCAATAAACTGCTCGCCGATCAGGAAGGCCTGGGCCAATCCATCCGGACTTGGCTGCACCGCATAGGAAATGCTGATGCCCAGCTGGCTGCCGTCACCCAAAAGGCGTGCGAAGAGTTCCCTATCCTCCGGCGTCGTGATGATCAGGATATCATTGATTCCCGCCAGCATCAGCGTGCTCAGCGGATAGTAGATCATCGGTTTATCGTATACCGGCATAAGCTGCTTCGAGACAACTTTCGTCAGGGGATAAAGTCGTGTTCCCGAGCCGCCTGCCAGAATAATTCCCTTTTTAACCAAAAGAAAAACACCCCCGGTAATTTTGTCGTATCTATATAAGTATACAACAAACAGAGATGTTTTTCCTTCTTTTTATATAGACATCACTTGAAATCCACGAATTCATCGATGCGGGCGCCGCCTTTTATCATCGGCTCGACAAAGCTGCGCCAGACATTGAGCACGATGACCCTTGGATGGTCTTTGTCTGCCAGTGCATGCTGCAAGGCCGCAGCGAACTCCTCCTGCGTGGACACTGTCTCGGCCTCGATGCCGAAACTCTTGGCATAGGCTGCATAGTCCATCGGATAGTCAAACTCGCAGGCGATATAGCGCTCTTTGTACATGACTTTCTGCAGCTGACGGATCATGCCCAGACTCGTATTGTTGACGATAAGCGATACAATGGGCAGCTGCAGGCGCGCAATCGTATAGAACTCATTGCCCGTCATCTTGATGCCGCCGTCGCCTGCAACATGGACAACACGGCGCGTATCACCATAGGCCAGCTGGGCTCCCATCGCCGCTGGCAAGCCAAAGCCCATCGTCCCCAAACCGCCTGAGGTCAGCCAGGTACGCGGCTCCTCGACATGCAGATGCAATGCCGCCCACATCTGATGCTGGCCCACATCGGTGGCAAAAGCAAAGGGCTTGCCCTTCGTCATGAGCGCCACCTGATGCATCGCCCAGGGAACGGTCAAGCGGTTCTGGTGGTAGTCGTATTCGTACGTCTCACGCCAGGCATGGATCTTCTCCCACCATTCAGCCAGGTCACCATTGGGTTCATGCTTCATCAGCAGGGCAAGGATCGACTTCATATCCCCAGCCAGCCCCAATGAATTGCCGATATTCTTGTCAATCTCAGCAGGATCGATATCGATATGGATGAACTTCGTATCCTGCGTGTATTTCTTGACATTGCCCGTCTGGCGGTCGCCGAAGCGGCTGCCGATGGCCACGACAAGATCTGCGGCGGCGATCGCATGATTGGCAGCCTTCTCGCCATGCATCCCGGCAAAGCCCAAGGACTGGGGATGCGAGCGCGGGATTGCGCCCAGTCCCATCAGCGTATGCGCCACCGGCAGATGGTACTTCTCCACAAACGCCATCACTTCGGCCGAGGCTCCGGCTGAGACCACACCGCCGCCCACGATCGCCACCGGCTGCTTGGCCGTAGCGATTTCCCGGGCTGCCTCAGCTGCACAGATCAGGAAATCCGCATCCGGCTTGCCAGCAGGCTTTGTTTCAGCCGCCAGCGGCTCGTAGTCTACCTCTGCAAAGAACAGATCCCGCGGCACATCGACAAGCACGGGGCCTGGCCGCCCCTTGCGCGCCAGCCGGAAGGCCTCACGGATCGTCGGCACGAGCTGCCGGGCATCCTTGACCTTATAGTTATGCTTCGTGATGGGCATCGTGACATCGAGGATATCGGTCTCCTGGAAAGCATCTCTGCCCAAGAGGGCCGTGTCCACCTGTCCTGTGATCGCCACGATAGGAATCGAGTCCATGAACGCCGTCGCGATCCCCGTAACCAGATTCGTGGCCCCCGGCCCCGAAGTCGCGATGCAGACCCCGACCTTCCCCGACGCCCGCGCATAACCATCGGCTGCATGCGCAGCGTTCTGCTCATGCGTCACGAGCACCTGGTGGATCTCTTTGTCATCGTAAAATGCGTCATACAGCGGCAGGATCATGCCGCCTGGATAGCCGAATACGGTATCAACGCCCTGCTCCTTGAGGCAGGCCGCTACTGCTTGTGCTCCCTTCAAACGATCGCCTCCTAACAGCCTACCCCCATGAGGAAGACTCAAATCCGCTGACAAATCAGCCGTGTAATCTCTTCGGTATTGGCCTTCGAAAATCCTTCTTTCCAGAGATCCGGCGTGCGATATCCATCCGCCAGCGTCTTGTCCACCGCTTTTTCGATGGCTTTGGCCGCCTCTTCCTCATGCAGCGAATAGCGCAGCAGCATCGCTGCTGACAGGATCGTCCCCATCGGGTTGGCGATGCCCTTGCCGGCGATGTCGGGAGCACTGCCGTGAATCGGCTCATAGAGACTCGTGCAGGTGCCGATAGACGCCGACGGCATCATGCCGATCGAACCACCGACAACAGCCGCCTCATCAGACAGGATATCGCCAAACAGGTTGCCCGTCACGATGACATCGAACTGCGTCGGGCGGATAGCCAGCTGCATGGCACAGTTGTCGACGTAGAGGTTGTTGAGCTCAACCTCCTGATGCTCCTCAGCCACTTTAGCCACTGTACGGCGCCAGAGACGCGACGTCGCCAGCACATTGGCCTTGTCGACCGACGTGACCTTGCCACGGCGCAGCTTGGCCGTCGCAAAGGCGAGCTTGGCGATGCGCTCGACTTCAGGGACGGAATAGTTCTCCAGATCCCAAGCCCGCTCAGTGCCATCATGCTGCTCCGACTCACATTTCTCGCCGAAATAGATGCCGCCGACCAGTTCGCGCACGATAACAAGATCCACACCACGAACGAGCTCTGGCTTGAGGGGCGAGTAATCCACCAAGGCATCGGCCACCTTGACCGGACGCAGATTCGCATAAAGATCCAGATTCTTGCGCAGGCCCAGGATGGCCTTTTCGGGACGCAGTGCCGGATCGACATCATCCCATTTATCGCCGCCCACAGCACCAAACAGCACGGCGTCCGACGCCTTGCAGGCATCGATGGTCGACTGGGGCAGCGGAGTGCCGAACTTATCATAGGCCGTGCCGCCCGCATCGTGATACTCATACGCGAGGCCCAGCCCGAATTTTCCATCCACCGTCTTGAGGACCTCGACCGCAGCATCGGTGATCTCCTTGCCGATGCCGTCGCCAGGGATTACAGTAATCTTATATGACATGATCAGTTCTTCTCCTTGATGTAGTTGATAAGGCCGCCTGCCTTGGCAATATCCTGGATGAAGCCCGGCAGCGGGTTCGCATGGAAGACATCGCCCGTCGTCAGGTTTTCGATGACGCCGGTCGCAGTATCAACGCGCAGTTCATCGCTGGCCTTGATCTTCTCCACATCGTCGCCGATCTCTAACAGGGGCAAGCCGATATTGATGCCATTGCGGTAGAAGATGCGGGCAAAGCTCGCAGCAATGACGACAGGCACCCCCGAAGCCTTGATGGCTACCGGCGCATGCTCGCGCGAGGAGCCGCAGCCGAAGTTCTTGCCGCCGACCATGATATCACCAGCCTTGACATTCTGGGCAAAGCTCTCGTCGATATCGACCATGCAGTGGCTGGCCAATTCTTTCGGGTCGAATGTATTCAGATAACGCGCGGGGATGATGACATCCGTATCGATATTATCTCCATAGCGCCAAACTTTTCCTGCTAACTTCATCTCACTTTACCTCCTCTGCCGTGGCAATGCGTCCCAGGATCGCACTGGCTGCTGCAACGTGCGGACCAGCCAGATATACTTCGCTGTCGACATGGCCCATACGGCCGCGGAAATTGCGGTTCGTCGTCGATACGCACTTCTCGCCGGCTGCCATGATGCCCATATAGCCGCCAAGGCACGGGCCACAGGTCGGCGTCGAGACCGCACAGCCCGCATCGATGAACGCATCGATATAGCCGCGCTTCATGGACTCTTTATAGATGGCGGGACTCCCGGGGATGATGATGCAGCGGACATGGTCAGCGACCTTGTGCCCCTTGAGGATCTCCGCAGCGATCTCCATATCCTCCAGACGGCCATTCGTGCAAGAGCCGATGATGACCTGGTCGATGGCAATCGGCTCCTCGATGTCAGCCACAGCCTTCGTATTGCCCGGCAGATGCGGGAATGCTACCACTGGTTTCAGTTCATCGAGATTGATCTCGACTGTCTGGACATACTGCGCATCTTCGTCTGCGGCCACCGGTTCATAGGCTTTTTTGACCCGGCCCTCGACATATTCCTTCGTGACCTCATCGAACGGGAAGATACCATTCTTAGCACCAGCCTCGATGGCCATGTTGGCAATCGTCAGGCGGTCGGTCATCGTGAGTTCCTTCACGCCTGGACCAGCGAACTCCAGCGACTTATAAAGCGCACCATCGACGCCAATCCTGCCGATGAGCGTCAGGATGACATCCTTGCCGTTCGTACCTGCCGGCTTCCTGCCCGTAAGATTCACCTTGATGGCCTCCGGCACCTTGAACCAGGCCTCCCCCGTAGCCATAGCCGCACCGAGGTCAGTCGAGCCCACCCCCGTCGCAAAGCCATTGACTGCTCCGTAGGTACAGGTATGGGAATCGGCGCCGATTGTCAGCATACCGGGGCCGACAATGCCCAGCTCTGGCAGGATGACATGCTCGATGCCCACACGGCCCTGCTCAAAGTAATTGACGATCTTCCATTTGTGCGCAAAATCGCGGACAGCCTTGCCAAGCTCAGCTGACTTGATATCCTTGGCCGGCTGAAAGTGATCCGGTACCAAGGCAATCTTCTCCCGATCGAACACGGGACGGCCGATCTCCTCGAATTTCTTTATCGATGGCGGCGCCGTGATATCATTGGCCAGCACCATATCCAGCTTGCAGTTGATCAGCTGGCCGGCCTTGACCGATTCCACACCCGCATGACGGGCTAGGATTTTTTCGCTCATATTCATGCCCATTTGTTGCCCTCCTAGTTTGTGATTCGAATAAAGCCCTCCCCGGTGGGGGGAAGGCTTCATGAAAAGTTCTATATTCTGCTTCGTCAGCGCTTAGTCTTTGGACAGGTCAGCAGCATCGCGCAGCCACGGCATCATGTTGCGCAGCTCTGCACCGACCTTCTCGATCTGATGCTCAGCATGGAGACGGCGCTGTGCATGGAAGTTTGCACGGCCAGCAGCACGGTTCTCCAAGAGCCAGTTGCGAGCAAACGTGCCGTCCTGGATTTCCTTCAGGACTTTCTTCATCTCTTTCTTCGTCTCCTCGGTAATGATGCGCGGGCCTACCATGTAGTCACCATACTCAGCCGTATCGGAGATGGATTTGCGCATCTTCGTGAAGCCGCCCTCATAGCAGAGGTCAACGATGAGCTTCATCTCATGGAAGCACTCGAAGTATGCCATCTCAGGCGGATAGCCTGCCTCGACCAGCACCTCGAAGCCCGTCTGCATCAGCTGGCAGACACCGCCGCAGAGGACAGCCTGCTCACCGAAGAGGTCTTCCTCCGTCTCATCACGGAACGTCGTCTGCAGGACACCGGAACGCGTAGCGCCAAGGCCTTTGGCATAAGCCAGTGCGATATCGAAGCATTTGCCCGATGCATCCTGATGGACAGCAAACACAGCCGGAACACCAGAGCCCTCCGTGTACGTGCGGCGTACGAGATGGCCCGGGCCTTTCGGAGCGACCATGAATACGTCGACATCAGCCGGCGGAACGATCTGCTGATAATGGATATTGAAGCCGTGAGCAAAGGCGAGAGCACTACCGGATTTGAGGTTCGGGGCAATCTCATTCTTGTAGACATCAGACTGTTTCTCGTCCGGAATCAGGACCATCGTAATGTCAGCCTCTTTGACTGCCTCCGCGACGTTCTTGACCGTCAGGCCATGTTCCTCGGCAACTTTCTTGGACTTGGAGCCTTCATAGAGACCGACCACAACGTCAACGCCGCTTTCCTTGAGGTTCAAGGCATGTGCATGTCCCTGGCTGCCATAGCCAATGATAGCAACTTTTTTGCCGTTCAGAACTTCCCAGTTGACATCCTGATCATAATAAGTTTTTGCCATAGTACTCTCTCTCCTCACAATGTTCATAAATAGTATGTTCACCGCGCTCCAATGCGATAAGGCCGGTACGGATGACCTCGGCGATGCCGTAAGGCTTGACGAGCTTCAAAAAAGCTGTCACCTTGTCATCGCTGCCCGTTATCTCGAAGACGAGAGTAGACGATTCCACATCCACCACATGAGCCCGGAAGAGCTCGGCCATCTTCAAGACATCCAGCCGGTTCGTATCATCCGATCTGACTTTGATCAGCGTCATACCGCGGCACACAGCATTTTTTTCATCCAGGCGCTGCACGGCCTGAACCACCGGCATCTTCTCAAGCTGCTTGATCATCTGCTCAATAAGATTCTCATCCCCCTGCACTACTACGGTAATGCGCGAGTATTCCGGCCGCTCGGTCACACCTACCGACAGACTGTCGATATTGAATTCCCGTCTGGAAAACATACTTACAACCCGGACCAGCACACCAGTCTGATTCTCAACAAACACAGACAAGACATGTTTCATGCCGCTATCCCCTTTCTCCCTACCGCAGAGAGCCTGCGATACGGCTGTTTGAATATGTAATGTTGTAAAGTATGTATACATTATTGCGCCGATGGACTTTTTTGTCAATAGAAAAATGTAACATTTTTGTATTTAATTAAAGATTTTTGCTACTATATTCCTCTCTAAAAATACAATTTAGGGCCATATCGCTTGATTTTTATGACTATTGTCCTCGTAATGCGGAGTCAAAGTTATATTCCTTACATTTTCTTAAATTATTCTGCTATTTGATAATATTTTGTCTTTTTTCTTGCTCATGGCGTTCTCCGCTGCGATATGCTAGAATAATCCGCATCACATCCGATCGTGTCAAAGGAGAATCTTGCATTGAAACCAGCACTTACGCTCAACCACGCCGATATATTGCCCGGCATCATCCAGCCGCTGCTTACCTGGTACAAAGGGCAGGCCAGCGACCGCCAGCTCCCCTGGCGGCTTTCCCCGACGCCATATCACACCTGGCTGTCAGAGATCATGCTGCAGCAGACGCGTGCAGCTGCGGTCATCCCCTACTATGAACGCTTCCTTGCCGCCCTGCCGGACATCGCCGCCCTCGCAGCCGCCGATGATGAAATGCTCATGAAGCTCTGGCAAGGGCTTGGCTACTACTCCCGGGCCCGCAATCTCAAGAAAGCTGCCCAGGTCATCGTCGCTGAGCACGGCGGCAGACTGCCCCAGGAGCATAAGGCCCTGCTTGCCCTGCCGGGCATCGGACGCTATACAGCCAGTGCCATCGGCTCCATCGCCTGGGGCAAGCCCTGGCCAGCCGTCGACGGCAACGTCCTGCGCGTCATTATGCGCGTCCTCGCCTGCTCCGAAGACATCATGGCCGCCCGCACGCGGACGGCTGTCGAAAAGGCGCTGGCCCCTCATTATCCCACCGGCTCAGACGCCAGCGCCCTCAACCAAGCCTTTATGGATCTTGGTGCGACGGTCTGCCTGCCCCACGGCACACCGCATTGCCCCGCCTGCCCGCTCCAGCAGCTCTGTCTTGCCCACGACAACGGACAGGAACAAAAGTACCCTGTCAAGGCAGCCGCTAAACCTCGGCGTCAGGAGGATCGCACCATCCTGCTGCTACACCAGGGATCAGCCTATGCCCTGCACCAGCGGCCAGCCAAAGGACTGCTAGCAGGACTATGGGAATTTCCCAATCTGCCTGGCAGGCTCTCCCAGCAGGATATCGAAGCCTGGCTGCAATGCCATGGCTATCGAGCCAGCCAAATCAAGCCACTGCCCGCTGCCCGCCACATATTCTCGCATGTCGAATGGCATTTGTCCGGATGGGATATACAATTACAAGCAGACTGCCTCCAGACAGCAGAATGCCCCGCATCGCTTCGCTGGGCCTCAGCAGCTGAAATTTCCAATACGTATAGCATCCCTTCTGCCTTCACCTATTATCTCCCGTATATAAAATAAACGTCTTCTGTTGCAGGATTTTCACTTTCCATGCCGAAACTAAATATAAAGATAGTCTATGTGCCCGTCCACATCAAGTGTCAACATGTAACGACTGTCATAAAACAAAGAGGTGTTTAGAAATGATCAATCTTTTTTCTTCGGGCATGAAGAAAGCCGAAGCTGCGAGTCCCGCAGCTTCCCATGCAACCCCATCCATCCCTGCTGTCTCCACCCAGCAGGACATTAAGACCGCCTATCTCGGTAAGAATGATCTTACCGCAGTACGTCTTAAGGATTTAGCCGATGTCGCCGAGGGCTGTGCCCTGATCATGGGCTTTGTCTCGCCAGACCTCAGCATCCCGGAAGTCGCGCAAACAATCAAACGTGAAGTCCCCTCCACGACCAAGGTCATCCTCATGACGACTTCCGGTGAGCTCTGCCGTCCGCAGGGCAGCCGCTCGCTCTACTGTGAGGCACCGGATGGCCGCGCCAAAGTTTTGCTGCAGGCGTTCTCCAATCGCATGATCGAATCGCTGCATATCATGAGCATCCCGCTGCCGAATGATGACCTGCGCCGCGGTTCTGTCGAGATGACTGTCAACGACCGCGTCGCCGCCATCCGCCGCGAAATCGACAAGCTGCCGACGCCGTTCCGTCTCAGCGTTGCCCATTCCTTTGCCATGGTCTACATCGACGGTGCTTCAGCCTGCGAGACCTTTGTCCTGCAAGCATTGTTCGAGTCCGGCAAATTCCCGATTCCATTTATCGGCGGCAGCGCAGCTGGCGACATGACCTTTACCCATACTTACATTTATGATGACAAGCAGTGCCTTGAGAACCACGCGGTCATCACGCTGGTCCGTCTCAAGAAAGCCTATCGCTATGGCATCTTCAAATCGCAGGCTGTCGAGCGCACCGGCGACGTCTTCACAGTTGGCAGCGCCAATACAGCCCTGCGCTATATCGAGACCGTCGAGGGGCCAAACGGCGAGCCTGTTTCTTTCATCGAAGCACTCAAAGACCATTTCGGCGTCAGCAGCACCCAGGAACTGCAGACGAAGCTGCAAGGCTATACCTTTGCCACCGATGTCAACGGCGAAGACTTCATCCGTACGATTTCCGGCATCGATGATGTCAATGACCGCATCAGTTTCTTCTGCGATGTCGTAACCGGCGAAAAACTTTACCTGCTAAAACGCCAGCCGCTCGAAACCACGCTTTCCCGCGATTTGCGCGCGTATACCAGCAACAAGCCCAAGGCTATCGGCGCAATCCTCAATGACTGTATCCTGCGCCGTCTCGGCTATCCCGAGGAAGTCAAGCATATGGACTTCTTCGACGATGTGCCTGTCGCTGGTTTCTCGAGCTTCGGCGAAATCGCCGGCCTGCATGTCAATGAGACGCTGACTGCTATCTGCTTCTACCATGTGCCCGAAGGACAGTCATTCTCAGACGCATATGTCGATAATTTCGCCCGCAGCTATTCTGACTGCAATGCGTTCTTCTTCAAACGCATCATCGACCGTCAGAAACATACCGAGGTGCTCAAAGACAACCTCATCAATATGTTCAAAGATTATCAGGCGAAGATGCCCGGCATCGTCCAGACCATCATGCGCATGTCCGGCGATGTCGATCTCATCCAGGAAGCCATCAAGCAGCTCTCCAACGGTATCGATGAGCAGAATGGTCTCTTCAATCAGCTGACGGAGCGCAATCGCGAAATCACGCCAAAACTCGACATGCTCTCCCAAAGCACGCAGAAAATCGACGATGTCATGAAGATGATCAACGAGATTGCCGCCCAGACCAACCTGCTGGCTCTCAATGCCGCCATCGAAGCAGCCCGTGCCGGCGAGGCAGGCCGCGGCTTCTCAGTCGTCGCGCAGGAAGTCCGCAAGCTCTCAGAGAATACGCAGACCAGCCTGCATACTTCCGATGAGGCCATCAAAGTGCTGCTGCACGACGTCGCCGAAATCGACAATATCCTCTCAGCCAACAAGGACTTCGAGGATAAGATCAACGAGTTCGATGAACACTTTGCAACGGAAATGAAGAATCTCCACAAGAGTCTCAACGAAGGTGTTACACACATCCAGAAATCCACGCAGTCCATCAAAGCCCTTGAAGTCATCAACGAGCGCACAGCTGCCGAGATGGACAAGCTCACGACCATTATCCACAATATCGAAATGGGTATCTGACTTCCCGTTTCCATAAAAAAAGCGCTGAAAAAGCCTGCGGCAAGCAAACCGCAGGCTTTTTTCAGCGCTCTTTTTCTATTTTCAGGCACGCCGATGACGTGGCAAAAATTCCCTTTTGGCCGGACGCAGGATACGGCAGCTATTGAGCACAACTGCCAGCGTTGCCGTGTTGTGAATGGCTGCTGCCCAGACAGGATTGATGCGTCCGAGCGCTCCGAGCAGCATAGCCGCCGAGTTGACCAGGATGGTCGCCATGAAGTTCTGCTGCACCAGCGACATCGTCCGACGCCCCAGCTGCAATGCCTCCATAAGACGGCGCGGATCCTCCGAGTGGATCGTGACCGCCGAGGATTCGGCAGCGATATCCGTCTGCCGGCCTCCCAGCGAGACGCCGACATCAGCGAAGGCCAGCGCCGGCGCATCATTGATGCCATCGCCCACCATCATGACCGTGCCACGCTGCTTGAGCTTATTGACATAGTCGGATTTATCCTCGGGCAGGATCTCCGCATAGTACGAGTCAATGCCCATCTTGGCAGCGACCTCAGCCGCCACTGGCTTGGAGTCGCCCGTCAGCATGACGATCTCATCGATGCCATAGCGGCGCATCTGATTGAGCGTCTTCTTCATAGCCGGACGGATGGGGTCCTCGATGCCGATAACGCCGAGCAGACGATCATCGCAGGCAACATACAAGAGATTCTTGCTCGTCAATCCCAAGGCCAGCTGCTCCGTATCTTCAATGCCGTTTTCCATCAGGAACTTGCGGCTGCCAACGCGGACAAAACCACCCTTGCTATCCGCAAAGGCTGGTACAACAGCTTCCATGCCACGCGCAACGATGGTTTTCGTCGACTTGTGGTGCGGCGTCTGCCAGCCCTTTTCCTTGACATATTTCTGGATAGCTACAGCCAGCGGATGCACCGAGTGCTGCTCTGCCGATGCCGCGAGCAGGATAACTTCCTTTTCTTTGACATCATGTGCCGTCTTGACAAAGGAAATCTGCGGAATACCGACCGTCAATGTACCGGTCTTATCGAGCACCACCGTATCCGTCTCAGCCAGCGACTCAATGTAGTTGCCGCCCTTGACGAGAATACCGCGTTTGGCCGCTGCCCCGATAGCCGCTGAGATTGCCGTAGCTGTCGAAAGCTTCAAGCCGCAGGAGAAATCGATGAACAGCAGGTTCAGCACCCGCTGCCAGTCGCGCGTAGCGCCATAGACCACAGCAGCACCGATAAACGATACCGGCACGAGCAGATTGGCCATCTGATCTGCGAAATTCTGCACGGGTGCCTTACGCGTCTGGGCCTCCTCGACGAGATGCACGATATGCGCCAGCGACGTATCCTTGCCGACCTTTTCGACAGCAATCGTCAAGCTGCCTGCCTCAACGACACTGCCCGCATAGACCGGTGATTTCACTTTTTTCATCGCCGGATTCGACTCACCTGTGATCGACGACTGATTGACCGCTGCATTGCCATCGAGCACACGTCCATCAACGACAATCTTCTCACCTGTGTGTACAGAAATCACATCACCGACCTTAACCTGCTCGACCGGGATCTTGCGCTCGACATCGCCTTCTACGAGCCAGACATAGTGCTGATCCAACGACAATAGCCCCGAAATATGCGTCCGGGCACGCTCAGCAGCATAGCTTGTAAGCATTTCCGCACCATTGGACAGCGCGAGCAAAGTGAGGCTCGACTCTGGTTTGCCAGCCAGCACCGAGGCAATGACTGCTGTCGCCGTCAGCGTATCGGCATTTGGCTGCCGATCCTTGACCATGCCAGCGATACCATTGCGGATAAAGTTGCGCGCAATGCCAAGCACCAGCAGGCTGCGCAAAGCCTTCATGCTCAGGAACAGCTGCGGCGATGTCCGCTTGAGAATTTCCATGGCAGCAAAGCTGGCCAGCGAGAACAAGGCCTCACGCTGATACTCCTTGAGCAAATCGGCCGGTTTTCTTGCTGCCTCATGCGCGTCCTCGACTGCAGCGATTGCCAGCTGCTGGATGGCACGATACGGCAGGATGCCGCGATACCAGAGCTGGATGCGCTGCTCTCCCACGGACACCGCCTTTACCTGACGGAAGCTGCGGATACGCGCAGCCAGCAGCACGCGCTGCTCACGGCTCAGCCGTGCCTGCAGATTGATATAGCAGCTTTGGTACGTCATACCGTCCGCCATCCTCTCATCAGCGCCAGGGCCCACCAGAGCATCTGCGCTCCCGATGGATACGTCTTCGTAAGCAGCATCTTACGCAAACCACGCAGGGCAAAAATACACGAAGCCAGTGAACTGATGTCGAAAATGCCCGACGTATGCGCCTTGATCCAGGCACTGAAGGCCCGCGCCATATTGCGCACACTGCGCGTCAGGCTGCCAGCATGGGCCTCAGCAGCTGCTGCACTCTCCTCAATCTCCTGCACCTCAGTCTTAGCCTGCGGGCGCGTAAAGACATAACGCTCGAGCCAAAGTGCCAGCGCATCCATCTTGCGCTCATCAGCAGGATCATAGGTGAACAGCAGGCTGCCGCTCGTGCTGTTCGCCGCAAAGGACGTCAAAAATGCCAGCTGGCTGAGCTTTTCCTCCAGCAGAGCCGCAAGCTCAGGTGCAAGCACAGCAGCACGATAACGGCGGCGTCCCGGCACAGCCGCGACCAAGGCCAGCGGTGCTGTCTGCACGGCAGGCTTTGCCGGCATCGGCGCCTCACCCGTAAACATCTGACGGATGTTGTTGCCAATGGCCGCTCCCATCATAAATCCCGATACAATCGACATGTCATTTCCTCCTTGCATGTGTCATGATATATTGTTCTACCTTGCAGAGTTCCGCATTCCTGCGCAGCCGCTCTGGCTGGTACTGGATCAGTATCGAGCCAGTGACCGTACTCGTCTCTACCTTATCGATTTCGGCAAACGCCCCGAGCTGCGTCCGGACCTGCTGCTCCAGGCCCGGATTATCCACGAGATTCCGGCTGTGCAAGCGCACCCTGCCCGGAATGTAAGCCGAAATCTCCACCGAACGGATGAAGATATCCAGCGAATTCGTCGGTATCTGCAAACTGTCAAATATACTCAAAACCTAACCTCTTTCTGCCTCGTGCTCCCCGTTTACACAAAGAGACTGCCAATGCTGGCAGTCTCCATTTCCTAAAAGGAAAAATCAGTTCTTTTTGGCTTCCTGAGCAGCGATGAGATCCTCAAGCTCCTCTTTCTGACGCTGAAGCTCAGCCAGCGGCAGCTCACCTGCCGGTGCAGCCTGCTGGAAAGCAGCCATCTGCTGCTGACGCTCCTGCATGAAACGATAGCCGAATACACCAGCAACCGCACCTACTGCAAGGCCGATCCAAAAATCCGTTTTCTGAAACATAACTCTTCCTCCTCAAACATAATCGCTTTTGACACGAAACAGCTTCATTTCGCGTATTATGTGTAAATCAGGCAAATCCCTGACATAACAACCGTCTTTATTATATAGCCATGGATAATGATTGTCAATGGCAATAATGCCCGCAAACCTATATTTCACGGGGCACAGAGGGCCATCAGCCCATAGAGCACCAGTCCGATTCCCGCCCCGACAATCGAGCCGTTCATGCGGATCCACAGAAGATCCGGCTCCACCTTGTCATAGACCAGATGATTGAGCTGTTCATCAGTCAGCCGCGACAGGACATTCGTGACGATGACGCCGACGAGCGTCTGGGCATGCAAAGCCGTGCGGGCAATCAGATCATAGATGAACTGCCCCACCGTATGGCGAAGCTCCTCATCCGTCTCAACCAGCTGCAGCATGCGCCGGTACTCCGCCCGCAGGATTTCCTCCAGCCGTGTCCGCAGCGCCGGCATATGCTCGGCCAGCGGATCGACATGGCGCGCCTTGTCCTCAGCGAAATGACGATGCAGATGGTCCAGCGTGCGGAATACCGCCTCCTCCAGCGGCAGATCCTTGACCAGACGATCTTTGAGCTCATGGACCAGACGATGGAACGAGGGCTCCTGATTGAGATCGACGGCCTTTTCATAGAACAGCTGGAGCATCTCGCGCTGCAGCTCCGAATCCTTCTGCGCCAGGTCGTCGAGCATGGCCAGGATCTGCTGCTGCACAAGTCCTGCAGCCTCCTCGTAGTTGACGAGATCTACGGCCCGGGCCAGCCCCATCAGGAACGCGCCGAGGGAATTATCCTGCACCTTTTCCTCGCCGAAACGCTCAAACATAGCCGCCAAAGCCTTGCGTGTATCATCGCCATCCACGCGCCCGCGGATATACACGGCCACACGGCTCAAGAAATCCTTATCCTTGCCCGTCTGCCGCAGCCAGCCACCCCAAAGCGCAAAGAAGGGCTCCGGCTCAAGGGCATCCAGCGTACCGCGGAATCTGTCTGCGATCACCTTTGCCTGCGCCCGCGCATCCTGCTTCAAGAGAAAATCGCGGGCAAAATGAACGAGGCGCAGAACCAGCCGGTTCTCCGTCTCCGGCTCTGCCAGCCAGCCGAGCAGCATCGGCATGATATGCAGGCGCTCCAGATGCCGGAACACCTTGCGCCGTGAGAAGAACTCCTTCTGCACCATCGTCACCGAGGCCTGGATGAACGCCTGCCGGCGCCGCGGCAGGATGGCCGTATGATACGGGAAGCCGAGTGGCTTGCGGAAGATCGCCGTCACGGCAAACCAGTCCGCGATGCCGCCGACCAGCGCTGCCTCTGCACAGAACAAGAAGGCATCGGCGGCAGCCTTGTCCGGATACTGGAGATGCAGCACCAGTGCCACAAAGAAGATCAGCAAAGCCAGGAGAAGTGTCTTATCGGCCTTGTTCCAATCCGGCCACCTCATAGCCCCCACATCCTTTCCAGCACCATGACCACCAGATACAACCCCATGCCGACCAGCGAACCGACCAGCGAGCCATTGATGCGGATCATCTGCAAGTCATCCTGCACTTTGGTTTCAACGAACTCCACCAGCTCATCATCGGAGAACTCCGCGAGCCGTTCGCGGATGATCCCCGGAATCAGGTCATGATGCTTGGTCAGCTCGTCTTCGACAAACTGCTTGACGAACTGGTCGAAACGCCGCTGCCATGGTTCCGAATGCATGAAGTCATCGATGCGCGCATCGATGAATCCATGCACCTGCGGCAGCCAAAAGGGATCCTCTCCCTTGAGATTCACCTCCAGCCAGCGCGCCAGCCCGGACTCGATATCAAACTGTTCCAGCAGCTGCTCCTTGCGTTCCTGCAGGATAGCCCGCAGCCGCGTATCCTGGCTCAGCGCCCGCAGCATGGTTTCCAGTCCCGCTTTGACGCTGGCATAGCTTTCCGTCGGCTCGGCCAGCATCGTCCGCAGCTGTCGCTTCGCCCGCTCCAGCAGCATCGACAGGATACGTTCGTCCGTGATGCCCAGCGAAGCCAGCACAAAGGCCCGGCCAGCTGAATCCTTCTCATACTGCTGGCGCAGGCTCGTGATGCGCGCCAGCAGCACCTGCTGCAGCGGCTCAGAGGCCAGCAGCCGCTGGCTGATGGCCAGCAGGCTTTCCAGTATCCGCACCGAATGCTCCTCCTCGGCCATCATCTTCAGCAGATCCGCCAGGACATCCTCCAAGGCAAACGACTGCAGGCCCTCGTGGATGGCTGGCGACAGCTCCGCCGCCACCGCAGCCGTATCAATATCGGCCACGCCCCGCAGGAGTGCTGCCTCCACCACCTCATGCACGCGCTCCCGGCCACCGCGGTACGCAAGATACTCGACGAGCAGCCGTGCCGTATCCTGCCCCTCTATGACCCGCATGATATTCTCCGTGCTCAACAGGTCATCGCTGGCAAACGTCACGATAGCGTCCATGATGCGCGGGCGGTTACGGCGCAGGATATCCGTACGGTAGGATATGCCGAGTGGTTTATGGAAGATAGCTGTCACGGCAAACCAGTCGGCCAGGCCGCCAATCGTCGCGGCCAAAAATCCGTGATGCAAAAGACCTGGCAAAAAGCCAGTGCCGCCGGCTGCCATCGTCCCGATGAAACCGGCGGCACTGATGCCTAAAGCCAGATTGGCTTTATTCTTTGTCTGCAAAAGTCACACCTCAGATTCTCTTCACAAGATCCTGCAGATATTCCTTGAACGGCGCGCCCAGATCGTCACGGCGCAGGGCATACTCGACCGTTGCCTTAAGGAACCCGAGCTTATCGCCTACATCGTAGCGTATGCCCTCGAAATCATAGGCATAGACTGCATCCTCGCTGGCCAGCACTTTGAGGGCATCGGTCAGCTGGACCTCCCCGCCTTTGCCCGGCTTCGTATGCTCAAGGATCTCAAAGATCTGTGGCTTGATGATATAGCGGCCCAATACGGCCATGCGGCTGGGCGCATCTTCCCGGGCAGGTTTCTCCACCATGTCCGTTACCTTCATCAAGCGGTCATCATCCGTCTGGCTGCCAGCTACGATACCATAAGCGGAGACCTTCTCCTCCGGCACATTCTGGCAGCCAAGCACCGAACCGCCCGTTGCCTCATAGACATCCATGAGCTGGCGCAGCGCCGGCCTGTCCGGATTGTAGACCACATCGTCGCCGAGAAGTACCGCAAACGGCTCATCGCCCATGAACGATTTCGCACACAGGATGGCATCGCCCAGACCGCGCATGTAGCGCTGACGGATATAATGGATGTTGATGTCAGCCGTCTCCTGCACCTTCTCCAACAGATCCAATTTCCCCTTTTTGCGCAGCTCTGCCTCCAGTGCCGGCGCTCCATCAAAATGGTCTTCGATAGCTCTTTTCCCGTGCCCGCTGATAATCAGGATGTCTTCGATACCACTGGCCATCGCCTCTTCCACGATATACTGGATGGTCGGTTTATCGACGATGGGCAGCATTTCCTTCGGCGTCGCCTTCGTGGCTGGCAGGAAACGCGTGCCATACCCCGCCGCCGGGATCACTGCTTTTCTGATTTTCTGCATACTGATAATCCCCTTATAAGTAAAATGTCCTAGTTTTCTTATATTATACATGAACCGCAAAAATCCTGCCACTTTCCGCCCGCAACGAAAAATAAAACAAAAAACACACCGTTTCTACTACAAAGGAGGTTCACTGGCTTTCCAGCCAGCAAACCTCCTTCACGATAAATTCCATCTTTACCATCATAATTAATA
>NZ_VTOZ01000028.1:0-41875 GCF_008271345.1 Pseudoselenomonas caprae | reverse complement strand
CTGTAACGAGTTTATTTTAACCACGCACGGACAGTCAAACTGCAATTTTTAGGCAAATGGGGAAGTGCCGTAGATGTGGTGAAGTTCAGCTATGGCATCCTGATAGTTCGATGGCCGCACGCGGAGGTTATAGCCGATGTAGATGGGCGGCGTGGCAAAGCGAGGCGTCAGTTTGACGTATATGGTTCCTTCGCGTTCGTAGAAGAAAATGTTGTAGCTGTTGCAGCGCTTATGGAAGTGATGGGTCAAGTAATCGGTGCCCAGCTGGATGTAGTCGGCCAGCGTGTCGATGGTAGCAGAATCCTGCGCTGTGGCGATAAGGTTGAACTCCCAGAAGCCGATATGCGGCTGCTCGGAAACAGTCATTTTCACTTGGCCCTGCTCGTAGATGACAGGGCCGGAAAATTCCTCAGGCTGGACAGTCAGCGGCTCAGTCAAGGCGGGAAATGCGATGTACTGCATATGCGGATGGCGGATGGTGCCGCCAGAGAGCGGGCCGAAGTTCTTGAAGAAGATGACGTCGGCATATTCGCCGGAGTTTTTGAGACGCAGCCAGTGATGGATGCCGAAACGGATGAGCCGGTGCATGTGCGCACGGCTGTAGGCAGGCATATCGCTTTGGCAGGCATCGCCCTCAATCAGCACGAATTGCTCCGTGCCCTTGAGCACGTTGTATTTATTGCGCAGCAGGATGATGGTGCCGTCGCGGTCGATGATGTCGGTCAGATGGTCGGTGTCACAGAAAGGGCAGGCATTTTCCTGCGTGAAGATGGTTACAGGTTTTTCGCGGCCGACGGCCATATCGAATTCGATGAGATTCTTGTTCATAGGTACTCCTTGGCCGATTTCGGCCGTTGGCAGAAATAATAGTGGAAAGTCAACGCTAATGATGATATAATTTCCTATGTTGCGTATCCTTATTATAGCGATTGCGCGATGATTTTGCAAAACGGGCATGCTGCGGGGAAGTGGCGTGCCTTTGTACATAGGCGGTGTTTCCCATAAGTAACCAGGAAGTTAAAGAAGAAAAGAAATCCAGCAAGGGAGAATCGTTCCTCAAGGGAACATTTATCCTGACTGTGGCTGGGTTTGTCGTCAAGGTCATCGGTTCACTGAATTGGATTTTTGTGTCCCGAATCCTTGGCGGTGAAGGTATTGGTCTTTACCAAATGGCCTTTCCTATTTATTTCTTTGCCATGACGGTGTCACAGGCCGGTGTGCCGGTGGCCATTTCCATCATCACGGCAGAGAAGGTTGCCCTTAAAGATATCTTTGGGGCAAGGCGTGTGTTCCATATCTCGATGGCTTTGATGGTGGCAACAGGTCTTGTATTTTCGTTCCTGACCTATTTTGCCGCGGACTGGCTCATCGACTGGCAGTTTGTGCGCGATCCGCGTGCCTATAAGTCCATCGTTGTGCTGGCACCAACGGTATTCTTTGTCACGCTGCTTGCAAGTTCCCGCGGTTATCTGCAGGGCTGGCAGCGCATGACGCCAACGGCAGTCTCGCAGATTGTCGAGCAGATTTTCCGTGTCATCACGATGATTCTCTTGGCGGAGCTTCTGCTGCCCTGGGGCCTTGACTACGCATCAGCTGGTGCGTCGTTGGGTGCTTTAGCGGGAGCTGTGACGGGCCTTATGGTGCTTGTCTACTTCCACTGGAAGCTCGACCGCGATATTGAGCGCGACTATGGCAATGACTTGCAGCCGCTGCCCGGGCAGGAGAGCGAGCCAGCCTGGCAGATCATCAAGCGCATCTTCAAGCTGTCGCTGCCGGTTTCGGCGGCCAGCATCATGCTGCCGGTTGTTTCCAATCTGGATTTGATGATTGTGCCGCAGCGCTTGGAGGTCGCAGGCTATAGCGTCAACGAGGCGACAGAGCTTTTCGGCTACCTCACGGGTATGGCGGTGCCGCTTGTAAACCTTTCGTGTATCATCACGGCTTCGATGGCTATGAGTATCGTACCGGCCATCTCGGAGGCGCGGGCTTTGCAGGATATGAAGCGCGTCTACAATCAGACGGCGGCTTCTGTCCGCATCTCGAACTTCGTCTGCTTCCCAGCATTTGTCATCGTATTCGTGCTGGCGACGCCGATTTCGTCCCTTATCTACAATGCGCCGGGGGCTGGCCCTGCTGTCATGATTTCGGCGGTCAGCATCATCCTGCTGGGCCTGCATCAGGTGTCGACAGGCATCCTGCAGGGCCTCGGCCATCCGACCATCCCGATGGTCAATATGATCTTGGCGGCGGTGGCCAAGGTCGTCCTGAACTGGGAACTCACCGCAATTCCCTGGCTCGGCATCATGGGTGCTGCCTGGGCAACGGCGGCTGACATGGGTGTCGCTGCCATCATCAATCTGATCTTCATCTACAAGTTCATCGGGTATCGCATGGAGATCCCACAGCTCTTGAAGACCATCATCGCTTCGGCGGTCATGGCAGCGGCGGTCTACTTCTTCTACGATTGGACCATGGCCTGGTGGCAGATTGGTGTCATCTCGACCTTCGGCGCCGTGTTCTTCGGCTGTGCGGTCTACATCGCGGTCATGCTGCTGATCGGCGGCCTGCTCGAGGAGGACCTTGAGCGCATGCCGATGATTGGCCGCATCGGCATCAAATTCCTGCGCCGCATCGGCGTTTTCAAGACGAAAGCAAACGGATAAGATAAACAGACGAGCAGCGGACCTGCTCGTTTTTTCTAGGAGGCATAGACAGTGAAAAAGCTGGTTCTTTTCTATAATCCCGTATCGGGGCATGCTGCATTCAAGAACAAGCTCGATGGCATGGTGGAGGCGTTTCAGCGCCGCAATATCCTGCTGCTTATGTTCCGCACCAAGAAAGAGGGCAACGAGGATTTCGTTGATTTCGTGCGCGAGACGGAGCCTGAGGGCATCCTGGCGGCTGGCGGCGATGGCACGGTGCATGAGTGCGTGAATCTCATGGTCAAGAACAACATCGACTTGCCCCTCGGCATCATCGGCAGCGGCACGTCCAACGATTTTGCGACGTATCTCAAGATCAATGAGGATATGGAAAAATACTTCGATATCATCGCAAGCGGCAAGTCTTGCCGCATGGATCTTGGCAAGGTTGGCGAGGATTATTTCATCAATGTTGCCAGCGCCGGCATGATGACAGGCATTGCGCATGAGGTGGATGCACGGCTCAAGAATGCGCTGGGCAAGATGGCCTATTATATCAAGGGCATTGGCGAACTGCCGAAATTCCGTGCCGTGCCGATGACAATCGAGGCCGATGGGAAGCTGCATGAGCTGGAGGCCTTCCTGTTTGTCGTCATCAACAGTGCCGTCGTCGGCAGCATGAAAAATGTCGCCAAAGATGTTTCGGTAACGGATGGTAAGCTCGATTTGCTGGCCATCCGCAAATGCGGCATCCCGTCACTGATGGCGGTGACGGCCGACCTCATCGCAGGCAAGCCGGTGTCGGAGAAAGATAAGGTGCTGCATATCCAGGCGCGCAGCTTCCGCATCACGGCTGCCGAGCCATTGCAGAGCGACCTCGATGGCGAAATCGGCCCGCAGTTGCCGCTGACCATCGAGACAGTACCACAGGCTATCGCCGTGTACTGTGACGTACAGGGATAAACAGATAAAAAAGAAATAACCGCCGATTTCCTACCTCGGGCGGTTATTTCTAAAGAACTTTAGATATAAACCATCGAGCGAAGGAATAATCCGTCTATCGGTGGTCTTTTTCTAGTTCTATTATAGCGGTCCTGCCGTTTTTTCAATACCTGCCTGATTTGACTTGTCAATTCAGCATCACGGCCGTCAAGCCATTGCAGAGGGCCTTCGCTGGCGCGAAACCGGCCCCCAGCTGCCGCTGACCATCGAGACAGTACCACAGACTATCGCTGGTTAAATGTCGTGATGATTTGTCTAGGTAACAAGAAATATACGGAACTGAATGGTCTATTGCGGCTGCTGAATATGATGATGGTGGATAATTACCTCACCAAGCAGGAGAAACGTCATATACTGACGGATGAATTTGATATTGAGATTACACCCGAATTAGAGAGGGGCGTGGATAAAATGTGTAATTTGAGCGAAGGCATTGAGAAAAAAGGTTTTGATAAAGGCAGGGAAGAAGAAAAACTGGCCAGCGCACGGCGTATGATTGCCAAAGGAAAGTTTACAGCAGAAGATATTAGCGGGTCGGTGAATTTACCTTTGAAACGAATTCAGGAACTTATGAAGGAACAGACTGCATAACAGGAAAAAGCCAAGCGGGCGGCTGACAAGTCAAATGTCAGCCGCCTATTATTATGTTGCACGCCAATCGATGTTATTGCTTGCATTTGACTTGTCAACTCCATAATATAAGAGCTGCAAGAGCTCTTCCATAAAAACTGAATACCTAGCGGAATGACAAACTTTATGGATATCTGCGCGACTTTGCGTGAGATATATTGGGGGTGTCATTCCGCTTTTTATTTTATTTGCAATCAAGGATTCCTCTAAAATGAACATGGTGCTCGAACATCGTTGAATGGAGGAATTGCTTATGAAAAAGAACAACAACGGTACGGTCTATGGTTACATCCGTGTATCTACCATTTCCCAGCGGGATGATCGTCAATGGCTGGCACTGAAAAAATTCGGCATTCCCAAGGAATGTGTCTTTGTGGACAAGCAAAGCGGCAAGGATTTTGACCGTCCTGCCTACACGAAGATGATGAAACGCCTTACCCCTGGGGATACGCTGGTGGTAAAGAGTTTGGACAGGTTGGGGCGCAATTATGACGAAATGACCCGTCAGCTGGATATCATCACCAAAGAGAAGGAGGCTGCCATTGTGGTTATCGACCTGCCTCTCCTCGATACTCGCAATAAGTATGGAGATGACCTCACAGCAAAACTTATCTCCAATCTGGTCATACAAGTCTTTTCTTACGTGGCGGAAACGGAGCGGAACATGAATCACCAGCGCACCATGGAGGGACTGGCGGCGGCTAAGGCAAGAGGCGTGATGCTAGGCAGAAAGCCCATGGAGAAACCAGATGGCTATAAAGCTATCCATGCGCAGTGGGAAGCTGGAAAAATATCTGCCCGCAAGGCGGCGGCGGTTTTGGGCGTTTCTGCGCCTACCTTCTTGAAGTGGGCTAATGAATCAGCTGCGGAGTAGGCGTAAAAAAATCCATGGTATCATTTACGCTCCATGGAATCCTTGATTTGCATTAAAGTATCGTTGTTTTTTGTTCTATTTCGGCATTTTACCCCATTTTCCTGCTAAATGACAGAATTTTTTCACTGTTAAAATAACCATGGTATTATTTACGTTCCAATCTTCTTTTGGCCTATAGATAAAATTAATGATGGGAGGCGGTGTTTATGTCCAAAAAGAAACTTCGTGAATTTATTAATGATGTAATCAAGCAACGAGCGGAGATGGTATTGGAAAAGCGTGAACGGCCTTTATTTGTAGATGAACAGCCCTATTATTTTGTAGATTTTCAGGACAACCTGCTCAATAAGATGTCTCTAGAAGTTTGCGATGCATTTGCAAGAGGCTCCGGCAATGAATTGCAGAGGAAGATGGCAGCTGTGTATTCTTCATCGGCGATGACTTTTAATATCTTTGGCAATAGCCCGGTGCAGGTGGGGGAAAATACTTGCGGCTGGCCGGTGGGAAAATACACCTTGCAGTATGAACGACAGTTGCCAGTGCTCAAACGAGGCGGTAAGGCCAATCTTGATGTACAGCTGACAAATGGGAAGGAAATAATCTTTTTTGAGATGAAAATGCTGGAATGGCTATTCTATAAACCAAGTGGTTTGGCGCGGGCATATCTACATGATGAAGCGCGGTATTATAACAGGGAAATGTTTTTTGTGGCGGAAATTTTGATTAAATGGTTAATGAATAAAGATGCTCTTAATAGAAGTGTTTATTCATGCAAGTATAGTCAGTTTGATGCGTTCCAAATTTTGAAGCATATTATCGGTATTTATAATGGTGTTGTCGAACAGAAAGAGGAATTTTCCGAGGTGAAGAAAATCACGTTGGTGGTTGGATATTGGACAGTGCCAACATCCGTCATGAATAATATGTCAGCTAATTTGCAGGATGAATATAAAAAGGCTGAAGACAAAATGAAGGAAGAAATAGCGGATTTTCAGAAATGCCTAGGAGATATTCGAGCAATGTTTGAAATAAAGGGCGTAGAATTATCTGTTAAAGTTATGACAGTCAAAGAAATTCTTTCTTGTGTGAAAAAGAACAAAGATAAGGTTAGGAAAAGATATTTGTAAGTTATAAGGAGAAAAGGATATGAGTGCTAATTCATAGTTTCGGGAGCCGATATAAATACCGGCAAAAAGGATAGAAAGAAGACATGCTTTTTCGAGTGAGCACCGCCTTTGGGTGATAACCAAAATAGAAGTTAGTTCAACGGTATAGATGAGGCGAAAATCTTACTTACGAACATACTATACAAGGAGGAATATCCAATGGAGAAAACAATTGCAAAAACTTCATTTTGTTTATTAGTAGGGTTGTTGTGTATGACTGTATTGGCAGAAGCTGCCTATATTAAAGCATTTGATATTGACGAAATAACGGGGATGTATTTAGATTCTGATTCATTACGTTGTGAGATGGGAAAGCGAAGAGAAGCACCATTTTATGGAATAGAAGGAGCGTATTTTTTTGGTAAGTTCTATGTGATGGATAAACGCACCGGAGAAAAGATAAAAGAGAGCTTTATTCCAATGTCTGCTATGTATAGCAATCAATACCAAGGTTTTTCAGTTATGGTTGAGAAAAATGTATTTTACAAATCGGCAGTAATGAATGTTCTTGAAGGTCTTATAGGACAGAGAACGCGTGGCTCACAAGAAAGAGAGGACATTCGTAGTTTTTATAATGGTATGACTGGTGGTAATGATGATGCTTACTTGTTGATTGCTGAATGTATGTGGTATACATATACAGGCAAGCCGTCTCCTTTTCAAGGATTTGTTTCTCGTGATGGTAAACAGTTGATTTCTCCGATAAGATATGGTGATTTTCGTCATAAAGGATTTTAATTTCAATTAGGAGGACGATTATGAAAAAGGTTTCGATGCTTTTATTGTCTGGATTAATAGTGGTGGTATTAGCAATGGTAACTTTGGGAACATCAGATGCAGAAGCCGCAAATATATGGGGGTTAAAAGCTAGGGAAGGAAAATGGTATGACCATGATACGGGGAATTTAATACTGGACATAAAGGATGGGAAAATAAATGGCATGCCTGTGATTAGTGGTGAGTATGCAGGTGGCGCATCTGCCAGCAATGGTTGCGGCAAATATATTGTTAACGAGAATGGTCAAAATATTGTGCTGAATCTTACAGTTGGGTTGGCCGGAGGTCTGCATAAATGCATGACAGTTAATGGAGCAATTACACTATTCCCTACGCCGCAACCTCAATATTATGAATCGGTCAATGGTGTATACCTAGGGATGACAGAAAAGGCTTTGATTAAGGCATGGGGGAAGCCAACACGTAAAATGGAGCGTAGATGGTATTACAAGAAACAGGGCGTTGTAGTGAGATTTGATGCAGGGGCAATTGATAGGATAGATTTACTGAAGGAAAGTCCGTTAAGCTTCGATAAGTCAGGCTTGAACTGTTCTTCTCTTGATGAAGAATTTGAGGCATTTTACGGCTTTTCATCTTCCTATAAATTTTGGCCATACAATGCCAGTGATACTAATATATGCACAGCTATAGGTCAAGGTGAATATATGTTTTCTGGTGAAACAGGAATGAAACGTGCAAGTATAGTACTTACAATATATCCGATGTGAGAATAGAGGTGTTTTTTGTGAAAGGAAAAATCTTGATAATCTTATTAGCAGTGTTTTGCTTTCTTCTATTTGGAATGATAAAAGTGGAAGCATATGCTGGCCCTGTGGGACATTTGACGACTCCGCAGCTGAAATTAGCAGGTATTGCTGCAACTGATACCCGAGCATTTGTAGAAAGTGTTTATGGTAAGCCTAGCAGGATATCCAATCAGAAATTGGTGTATATATACGGAGATAGTTTGCGAGTAAAATTCTTTCGCCCAGAAAATGATTCGCAAATTTGGGACATTGAGATTATTGCGGATAATGGGTTGGCTACAGCAGATGGGGTTAAAGTTGGTATGAAAATGGAAGTTATGAAGCAAAAATATGGGGAACCAGATAGAACAAAACAAGGTACCAAAGGGATTGTCTATACCTATCATGGGGCAGGTAAAGATGCTCTGAAGACTTTGTCTTTCTATGTTCGTGACGGGATTATTCGTAGTATTGCTTTGCATTGGGCTGATTAGAGAAATGAAAGCAGGTGATAATGAATGGGATTTTTTGATAAAATGAAAGAGCTTGATAACGAAGATACCAATAGGAAAATAGAAGATATAGAAAAAGAACCTATGCCAGAAGTATTGCCAAGTCCTGCGAATATTTTTGGGGGCGGGATCTTTATGCAATAGACTGTCGAGGAGCGAATTTATATGTGCATGAAAAGGCGGTGGTCATAGATAGAACAGCTGGTGGATTGTGGAATATTGGTGATAGAAATTTTAAGGTTATACCATTAAAATCTATTGTAGCTATACAGGCAAAATTGGAGGGAGAGTTTTTAACGGGGTATATTGAGTTCGAGACTGCTAATAGTCCGCTTAGTATAGGCAGAGGGGATAAGGCAGAGCGAAGGAGTGAGAATAGTGTAATTTTAAGTGGTACAAGAGAACGGTATGAGCAAGCTAGAGAGGCTTTATAGTATGTATTCAATCATATTTGTTAAGGAGGTATCCTAATGGATTGGCTACATACTAGAATTTATATATGTAAAGCGTTGTTGGTTATCGGATTTTGCATTTAAACATCAGAGTACATATATAAATATAGGCTGCTAAAAGAAAGAAAACGTGCAGGTAATAATTATTATGATGATAGAAAATATCAAGAAGCTAGAAGATCAAAAACTAAAATATATTTTAGTGTATTCTTCATTATGGGAGCAGTTCTTTTGGCGGCATGGCTGATAGATGAGAAAAAAAGAGAGGAAAGTAAAGAAAATGTGGTACAGCAAGAAGTTAACAGTGAATCATCTAAGACGATAATGGGGGGATAACATACGGAATTGGAAAAATAGAGTAGAATAAATACCTTGAAATACTAACAGCGCCAATAAAGAATTTTCATAAATTATGCTGAGAAAAGTGAGTGATAAACCAATACTATTTATGATTGACCCGACAAAAAGGAGTGTGGTTAAAGTGAAAAAAATATTAGTATGGTTTTTATGTACAACATTTATAGTTATAAGTTTACAATTTGTTTCATTGCCATTAGTTGATGCGGCTGAGGTTTCTGCTGGTCGCAATTTGATTGTTTTCACAGATTCGATAAAAAGACAAAATGATGGAACCATTTTTGTTAAAGTAAAATCTGGCAGTGCTCCACCTATGTTTTGGGAATTTGGAAACTTTGATAATCAATGGTGGATAAGAGATGTGGGTATTGGAAGATGGGGGCTAGTAACTAATGGCCCTACTAATGATGTGCTATACGTTGTCCTTCAATACCTAAATGAATGAATAAAAGTAGGCCAAACGGGCACTCATCGACAAGTGACGAATCAACATGAAATGTCTAGACTTAGATTCACGCTGTGAGCAGGATGGAGTTAGAATATAAATAGTACAAGTCAAAATGAGAAATCCTAAATGAGCCCATAACATAGTACAATGTACGTACCTAATCTTGAGGAGGATTTCAGAATGGCTAAACAGCATGACAAACAGTTTAAACTTGACGCAATTCAATATTGCGGAGGTCATAAGGAGCTTGGTTTGCGTGGCTGCGCCAATAACCTAGGCATCGGTTACAGCACTTTGACCAAGTGGCGGAAAGAACTTCGTGACTCCGGCGATATCGTTGTAAGAGGTTCCGGCAACTACGAATCCGATGAACAGAAAGAAATTGCCAGATTACGCCGTGAATTACGCGATACAAAAGACGCACTTGACGTGTTAAAAAAAGCCATCAGCATTCTGGGAAAATAACAGAGGCCATTTATCTTCAGGTCTCTGAACAGGCGGAAATTGCAAAAGAAGAAGGACGCCCTATTTCCGTCTCCGGAATGCTGCGAAAACTTGGCGTTTCACGCTCGGGCTATAACGCTTGACGCCATCGTTTGCCATCAGACACATCAATAAGACGACAGGAAGTAAAAGAACAAATCCAGCGAATCTACGATGAGTCTCATCAAAATTATGGTGCGCCTAAAATCACATCAGAACTGCGTAAATCCGGAGAAATCATCTCTGAAAGGACTGTAGGTCAATATATGCGCCAGATGGGGATTCGCGCTCAATGGATTAAGCCCTGGGTTCCAACTACTGTTGATCCAGACTTCAGTGACAGTCTGCAGAACATCTTGGATGAACAATTTAATCCAGAACGGCCTAATGCGGTTTGGTGCTCAGACATCACTTATGTATGGACAATTGACGGATTTGTATACTTGACCAGCATTATGGACTTGTACTCTCGCAAAATCATCGCATGGACGCTTTCTGATAGCTTAGAAGTAAGCTGTGTAACGGAAACAATTCAAAAAGCGCAATTACGTCGCAACCTCGATTTACCACTGATTATCCACTCAGACCGAGGCAGCCAATACGTAGCTAAAGAATATAAGAAGGCCACCGCACGAATGCAGCGGAGCTATTCCAAGAAAGCTTATCCATGGGATAATGCCTGTATCGAGTCATTTCACGCCTTGATAAAGCGTGAATGGCTGAACCGCTTTAGAATCCGGGATTTTAATCATGCTCACAGCCTAATTTTTGAGTATATTGAAGCATTTTATAATACAAAGCGGATTCACAGCCATTGTGGATATCTTTCGCCAGATGACTTTGAAAAACTTTACAATGCGAGCGTTGCTAGAGAATCACGATTGGTAAGTTAAAAATAATTAAAATTTCTCATTTTATGTTGTACTAAATCTTGACATAGGACCAGTATGAAATAATACTTAAAAATTAGAGCGGAGGAGGTGCGCCTGTAAAACAATAATATAATCATGATTTATTTGTTTTATCTGACAGAAGATTGGAGATGTTTATAATGAGTAGTAAGTATTTGCGTATTATTTTAGCGGCTACCTTTGCAATTAGTGTTTCAATAATGTGTGAAACGAGATCGGTGGCAGAGGCGACTGTCGTACCAGTAGATGGTGGTCCCGGATATAAAGTAGATATTGATGATTCTTCAGTATATATTCGAGGACGTGGACATGTGAATGTTGTTATCACGCCTTATTATGCTCGCTGGAATCCTTCTTATCCAGTCGAAGCCATTTGGAATGACAGTGGATATGTTGTATATCGTTTAGATAAAAATGGTAATAGAGAAATTTATCGAGGTGAAAAAAGCTTTGCTAAGGAATCTGATGATTTTGCAAGAGCTATAATTGGATATCTTGCCAGTCATTATGAAACGTAATAAGTCATAGAGTAAGGAGAGATTCTTATGATGGGGAGGATATTTATTTACTCAAACTTCGCACATCCGAAACAAGCCTTCTATCAAGCGTAACATAGGGGCTTGACTGCTGAAACAGCAACCTCATGCACACCGTTCTAGGCATCTGTGCCATACTCCTGCTCCTCATTATAGAGGTAAAAAGAAAGGCTCTGTCACAACAAATGGTTGATTTTTGACGAGAAATAGCGTATAATAATAGTAAGAAACAGTACCACCGAAGGAGGTAATTGGATATGCCTACTATCAAAGACGCATTAGATATTATCGGTAAGTTGACTGTCGCAGAGCAGGAAAGCCTTAAAACAATGCTTTTAAGTCCTGCCTTTGTAAAGTCTTTGAATATTGAAGATTTCGTAGCAAAGGAACGCTTTGCAAATGGTCGTGTATGCCCTCTTTGTGGCTGTATCCATGTGGTTCGCAATGGTCATCGTAAAGATGGCACACAGCGATATGTATGTAAGGATTGTGGCAAGTCCTTCGTGATTGCTACGAACTCCATTGTGTCTGGTACAAGAAAAGACTTGTCCGTGTGGGAGCAGTACATTGATTGTATGATGAATGGCTTATCCATTCGTAAGACTGCTGTTGCTTGTGGGATTCACAGAAACACTGCATTCCTTTGGAGACACAAGATTTTGGATGCACTTCAGAATATGGCAGACGATGTTACCCTTGACGGCATTATTGAGGCTGACGAAACTTTTTTCGCCATCTCGTACAAGGGCAATCATAGCAAGAGTAAGACATTTGCTATGCCACGCAAGGCTCATAAGCGTGGTCATTCTACACATATCAGAGGCTTGTCCCAAGAAAAGGTATGTGTTCCTTGTGCGGTTAATAGGAATGGCTTGTCTATCTCCAAGATTACGAATACTGGTAGAGTTTCTACAAGAGATTTACATCATATTTATGATGGTAGGATTAAGACCAATTCCACTCTTGTTACGGACAAGATGAACTCCTATGTGAGATTTACAAATGCCAATGGCATTGACCTTGTGCAGTTAAAGACTGGCAAAGCCAAGAAAGGCATTTATAATATCCAACATATCAATAGCTACCATAGCCAGCTAAAGAGGTTTATGCGTGGCTTTAACGGTGTTTCTACCAAGTATCTGAACAACTATCTTGTGTGGAATAACCTTGTAAATTACGCCAAAGAAAGCGACATGGAGAAAAGGAACATCTTCTTAACTTTCGTTTTGGCAACATTGAAAACTGCTAAATGCAGAGATTTATCAAACAGACCAGCAGTTCCTCTGGTCGCCTAATTAGAATTTGTGGAGATGATAAGATGGTCAATATAACAGATGTAAAACAGATTCTTCAATTTGCAATAGATGCGGAGATTAAAGTCTTTCTTGATGGTGGCTGGGGTGTAGATGCTCTTCTTGGATATCAGTCAAGAGCCCATAATGATATTGACATTTTTGTAGAAAAGAACGATTATCAGAACTTTATAGAAATAATGAAAGCTAATGGCTTTTATGAGATTAAGATGGAATATACAACATTGAACCATACTGTATGGGAAGATTTGAAAAACAGAATTATTGATTTGCATTGTTTTGAATATACGGACGAAGGTGAAATTCTTTATGATGGGGATTGTTTTCCGGTAGAAACTTTTTCGGGTAAAGGAAGAATTGAGGAAATAGAGGTTTCCTGTATTGAACCATATAGTCAAGTAATGTTCCATCTGGGATACGAGTTTGATGAAAATGATGCACATGATGTGAAGTTATTGTGTGAGACACTTCATATCGAAATTCCAAATGAGTATAGATAACTGCAAATAACAGTTTGTAGGGGAGTTCTGATACTCCCCTATAAAAATGGCTATTTATCAACTGTTTGTTGTGACATAGCCAAAAGAAAATAACCGCCTTTCCTCGAAAAACGGCGGTTATTTCTGTTTAATGAAGATATAACCATCGAGCGAGGGAATAATCCGTCTATCGGTGGTCTTTTTTCTAACTCTATTATAGCGGTTTTGTTGTTTTTTATCAATACCTGCCTGATTTGACAGGGCAAATCAGGCAGGTATTGCGTATAGATGCGGATGTTGTTGAAAATAGTAAGTGTGCGCTAACCGAAAAAGCGTGGTGACTGTTGGAAGTCGTTGCATTTCCTGTCTGTTTGCGGTGTAATCAGCTGGCGCAGCTCGGTGGCCATTGTGTCGAGGGCAAGCTGCTTTTGCAGGGGGGATAGGGCGGCTAGTCCTTGGGCGCGCTGGGTGCTGGTCAGGAAGGCGCTGGTTTTTGTGATGAGCGGAAGTGTTTCCGCTTTTTTTATGCGCTTGAGCAAGTCGCGGCCGCGTGGGCCGCAGGCGAGGACGCGCGCGTAGAGCGGGCCGGCGTCGTCCATGGATGCCAGTTGTGTTTGCGTGAGGCCGATCAGCAGGTGGATGAGCGTGCGGGCGATGCGGCTTTTGGGATAGCGCTTGGTCGTGGCGGCAGTCAAGACTTCGTCATAGGTTGTGGCGGTTTGCAGGCAGTCGCGCAAGCGGTTTTCAAGGCCTTCGTTGATGCCGGCGATTTCTTGCAATGCTGTGTTGTCAGTTCGCAGCATAAGGGCTTGCAGTGGTACGAGCAGGTGGTCGAGACTTGGCAGTTCAGAAGCGTTGAGCTGACGGATGGCGGCAAAGCCTGCGGCAGGCAGGGCTTCTTGCAGGGCCTGATTGTCACAAGCGGTGAGCTGAGGCAGTAACAGTTTGCCGCCTGCGGCTTGCGTGGCTTTAGCTGCTTTATACAGCAGTTGCCGGATGGCCGAGGCGCTGGCGTGAGGGGTGGCAATGTCGGTATTGTGGTAGCCGGCCCCTGTCCGCGGAATCAGCAGCGGCTCGATGTTAGGCGTTTTTTTCAGCGCCCGCAGGTATTCGATGGCGAGGATGTTGTTGGGGGCGTGCAGGAGCGACGCATCCACCTGGGTTTCAGTGGTCGTGAGCTCTGTGAGCGCCTGGGCGTAGGAGGCACCAGCACTTATCCGCGCATGCAGCTGTGTCTGTACGGCGGGAGAGTCGATGGCCGTAGCGAGTGCTTGGAGCGTGGCAAGCGACGGACATTCGGCGCCGAAGGCGAGGGTGTCGACGATGCCAAGCTTTGTCAGCAGCTGTACGCCGCCGCGGGCGAAATCCTGCGCACTGCGGCAGGCAAAGGCAAAGGGCAGCTCCAGTACGAGATCGCAGCCACCGGCGATGGCGAGCTCGGCGCGCTGCCATTTGTCGAGGAGCGCTGCCTGTCCGCGCTGGACAAAGCTGCCGCTCATGACGGCGATGATGGCGCTGCCTGGATAAGTCTGCCGGATTTGTTCGAGCTGATAGCGATGGCCGTTATGGAAGGGATTATACTCGGCGATGATACCGGTAACGTGCATGACGATGCCTCCTGTTGCAGTCAAAGGGAATACGTTCATCGTTTAGTTTAGCATTTGCCGGGTATCTGTGACAAGATTCCTTTGGGTCTGGGCGAGAATATGTTATACTTAAAGATACGAATGCGATTATAGCGCATGATATTTCGTACGGATATAGGAGATTGAAATAGATGGAAAAGAAAAAAGTAGTAGTGGCAATGAGCGGCGGTGTGGATAGCTCGCTGACGGCTGCGCTGATCGTCGAGCAGGGCTTTGATGTCATCGGCATCACGATGCGGCTTTCCGAGGAGAGCCGTGACTTTGACTGCAACGACCGCGGCTGCTGCAGCCTGGCCAGCGTCGACGATGCGCGCCGGGTGGCGGAGACCATCGGCATCCCGCATTATACGGTCAATTTCAAAGAGGCGTTCCAGCGCGATGTCATTGACTATTTCCTGGCCGATTACGCTAAGGGCTGGACGCCGAATCCCTGCATTGCCTGCAACCGCTATATGAAGTTCGGCCTGCTCCTCGACAAGACGCTGGAACTGGGGGCGGAGTTCCTGGCCACGGGACACTATGCGCGCATCGAGCAGGAGAAAAACGGCCGCTATGTCCTCAAGAAGGGCGTTGACACCCACAAGGATCAGTCCTATGCGCTCTACCATCTGAACCAGAAGACCCTGCGCCATTTCATGCTGCCGCTGGGCGGCATGACGAAGGTGCATACGCGGGAGCTGGCGGAGAAGTTCAACCTGCCGGTGGCCCATAAGCCGGACAGCCAGGAAATCTGCTTTGTCCCGCACGATGATTACAAGGCCTTCCTGCGGGATAAGAATCCGTCCTGCTTGCAGCCGGGGGATATCGTCAACCGTGAGGGGAAGGTGCTCGGCCATCACGACGGCGTGCCGCTTTATACGATCGGCCAGCGCAAGGGCCTTGGCATCGCCGCTCCTGAGCCGCTCTATGTCACGGAGCTTGACATGAAGAACAACCGGGTCATCGTCGGCGGGGCTCAGGATGTCTATGCGGAGGGGCTGGTGGCAGGCGATCTCAACTGGATTGCGTTTGATGAGTTCACGGAGCCTTGCCGCTATGCGGCCAAGATCCGCTATGGCAAGAAGGAGGGCATGGCCAGCCTGTCTTTGCGGGCGGACGGCCGTTTGCAGGTCCATTTTGACGAGCCGCAGCGTGCGGCGACGCCAGGCCAGTCCATCGTGTTCTACGACGGCGATACCGTTGTAGGCGGCGGTGTCATCGAAGAAGTTTGCCGCTGAAGCCAGACTGGCAGGATTTTGCGGCAAAAGGGCGAATAGATAAGACTGTATGACTATAAGACTTTAAAGGAAGGATTTTATGACACTCGATTCGAGTAATGAAACGGTGGCGATACTTTATGATATCGAAAATGCGCCGTTTGAGATGCTAAACTATACGCTGGGCAAGGCAAGGCGCTACCAGCCCTGCCGCACGATCGTCGTTTCGGACTGGGAGGCACGCCCCGAGCAGAAGCGCTGGGATAAGCTCATGCGCCGGCCGGGCTTTACGTTCCGCCAGATCAGCCGCACCTATCATGGCAAGAATTCGCTGGACTCGGCCATCTATGATTCGGCCAAGATCCTCTATCAGGAGGGCGTGCGCAAGTTCTTGATCATCACGACGGATTCGGATTTCGTGCGGATCGCCGAGCTCCTGAATTCGGATACGCCGTCGTATATCATCGGCGTCGGCACGAAGCAGGCCAGCGAGACGCTGCGCAATGCCTACAATGAGTTCTTCGTCTATCCGCCGGAGGAGAAGAAGAAACCGGCGAAGAAGACGGCGAAGGCTGACAAGCAGGATGCGAAGAAGGCTGAGCCAGCGGCGGAAAAGGCTGCGACGGAAAAGGCGGCACCAGCCAAGAAGAAAGCGGCAGCGGCCAAGACCGAGGCCAAGGAGAAACCAGCGGCAGACGTGAAAACGGCCAAGGCCGCGAAGCCGGCGAAGACCGCAGCGGCAAAGACGGCGACGGCAAAAGCAGCAGCGGCAAAGGAGACCAAGGAGAAGACCGCGGCGCCGAAGATGGCCCCTGCCGCAGCAAGTGCCGATGGTCTGCTGTCGGTCAAGCTGCCCAAGTCGCTGCGCCGCTCGCTGGAGGAGCGCAAGCAGGAAGAGGGCGTGTCCCTTGACGAGCTGGTGACGTATCTGATCATGCGTGGCTTGTCCCGCTGACGAAGGAGCATTTCGATGAAACGAAAAGAACAGGTGTTATTCTACCAATTCCGCGATGAAGAGAAGCTGCATCTTGCGCGCAAGGTACTGAGCCGGATGGGCATCGCCTCGAAGGTGGTGCCGGTGGAGGCCTGGCGCGAAAAGGTCGGCTACCTTCTCGGCATGAAGGGCTTTCAGGCTGCGGCGGATAAGAAGCAGGATGATTTCGTGTTCCCCCATGAGGTCATGGTGCTGCAGAATATCCGCAACAAGCGCCTGGATGAGGTGCTGCTGGCCCTGCAGGAGGCCGGGGTGCCGAAGGTGCGCTTCAAGTCGGTGGTGACGCCATTCAATACGCTTTGGACGCTGCGGCGCCTCTGCGAGACGATGCAGAAGGAGCACGCAGCTCTGCTGGAGCAGGAAGAAAAGAAACAGAAACAAATGGAGACACAGGAACAAGAATGAAGAACGAGGATCTCGATAAAACCCAATACATGCGTCCCGAGGACATGCAGCCCGTGAAAGCTGTCCGGCAGCCGGGGCTGTCGGATACGCAGGAGCTGCCGCCTGTCGATGATGCGCTGGGCATCAAGCCGGCCTTCCCGCAGGGGCGTCCTGGCGGCAATGTGCGCGAGTTGGCGCGTGATGGCAGCGGCCATGAGGAGGGCAAGGCAAAGCCGAAGAAATTCCTGACGGCCGGGCGCAAGAAGGCGCTCTGCCTGGCTGGCGGCTTTGCTGCAGCGCTGTTCATCGGCTTCATGATTGCGGGCTACTCGCAGGATCATAGCGATAAGCAGCAGGCACGGCAGGTACAGGAGCAGCAGCTCAAGGACAAAGAGCAGAAGCTGGCGGGGCAGGAGGCTGACCTCAAGGCGCGCCGCGAGCAGCTGGAGAAGCAGAAGCGGGACTTGCAGGAGCAGCAGCGCCAGCTTGAGGAGCAGTCGAGCCGGGCCAAGGGCCGCAACGAACAGCTGGGCGACAGTGCGCCGGGCTCAGCCCTCGGCCGGCTCGTCGATAAGGTGACGGGCAAGGAGGCTGAGCGCCAGCGGCAGATCGAGCAGAACAAGCAGCAGAGTGCGGAAAGCGACACGCAGGCGGCTGATGTGCGCAAGTCCATCGACGAGGCCCAGAAGATGATCGACGATGTGAATGATAAGCTCGACTCGGTGGCGGCCATGAAGCAGGAGGCCAGCCAGCTCAAGGAGAAGGCGGCTGCAGCCTATGCGGAGAACAAGGGCACGATCGATGAGGCCATCCGCTATGCCAAGATTGGCGCAGGGATGCTCGAGGGTCTGCTATCGCATTGATGACTGCTGAGAATAAAACCAGAAAGAAGGATGAATCTTTTGAAGAAATTACTCGCTATTTGCCTGACGGTGCTCGCGCTGGCCATGCTGGCTGGCTGCGGCACGACGAAGCAGGCTGACACGAAGAAGGAAATGCAGCCGCTGACCATCGGCCTGATGCCGGATACCGACTCGCTGCCATTCATCATTGCGCAGGAGAAGGGCTTCTTCCGGGAGGAGGGCATCGAGGTGAACATCGAGCAGTACAAGAGCGCGATGGATCGCGACTCGGCCCTGCAGAGCGGCAATCTTGACGGGGCGGTTTCGGATATGCTGGCGGTAGCCTTTGCCAAATCCGGCGGCTTTGATGTCAAGGTCACGTCATTCACCGATGGCAGTTATAAGCTGATTGCGAGCAAGGATTCGGGCATCAAAGATGTCAAGGGACTTGCAGGCAAGGATGTTGCCGTTTCGCGCAACACGATCATCGAGTATGTGACCGACCAGATTCTCGCAAAGGAAAACATGGACGGCGACAGCATCAACAAGGTCATTATCCCGCAGATTCCGACGCGGCTGGAGATGCTGCAGAACGGTAAGCTCGCAGCCGCTACATTGCCGGAGCCGATGGCCAGCATTGCCGTCCACAACGGCTGTCAGTTCGTGACGGGCTCCGATGAGCTTGGCATCAATCCTGGTGTCATCCTGTTTACGGCCAAAGCAGCTGCGGACAAGAAGGCAGAGATCCAGGCCATGTACCGTGCCTATAACAAGGCCGTGGCATATCTCAACAACACAGACCGCGCCGAATATATCGACCTGGTCATCGAAAAGGGCGGTTTCCCGCCAGTGGCCAAGGAGGCACTCAAGCTGCCGAAGTATCATGAGGCGGCACTGCCGAAGGAAAGCGATGTCGTCGACTGCATCAAGTGGCTCAATAGCAAGAAGCTTGTCACAGAGACGTACAGCTATCAGGATATCGTTTTGGATTTGTTGAGCAAGTAAACGCTGAAGGTAAGAGAATAACATGATTGAAGTAGAGCATTTGACTGTCAGCTATGCAGCTGATGGCAGTGAACGATTTGCCCTGCATGATGTCAGCCTGACCGTCCCGCAAGGGACGGTTTGTGCCGTTATAGGCCCTTCGGGCTGTGGCAAGTCCACGTTGCTGAAAGTCGTGGCCGGACTGATCCACGATTATCAGGGGACGGTACGGCTGGCGGGCAAAGCGGCCGATCCGCGGGCGATGAAAATTGGCTTCATGCCGCAGAACTACGGGCTGATGCCCTGGCAGACGGTGGCCGAGAACATCATGCTGGGCTGCCGCATCAAAGGAGAAAAAACGGCGGATTTGAAAGAACGCATGGCGGTATTGTGCGAGCGGCTGGGCATTGCGGGACTCGAGAACCGCTATCCGCAGGAACTCAGCGGCGGCCAGCAGCAGCGCGTGGGCCTTGCGCGGGCTTTCCTGCTGCGCCCCGATATCCTGCTGATGGATGAGCCGTTTTCGGCGCTTGATGCCATTACGCGCGAGGAGATGCAGGAGGTATTCCTCGACCTTTGGCAGGAGAACCATATCACGACGATCCTCGTGACGCATTACGTCGAGGAGGCCCTCTATCTGGGGCAGCAGATTGCGCTGATGGCCGCTCATCCGGGGACCGTGCAGGAGGTGCGGCAAAATGAGCTGGCTGACAGCCGCAAGAAACGCCAGACGGCGGAATTCTTTGCTGCTGGCCAGCAGCTGCGCGATAAGATCAAGGCGATGGAGGTGCGGCGATGAGAAAAGGAAAAGTCGTATTGCGCGCCTATCTTGGCGGCGCCGTGTTCCTGCTCGCACTTTGGTGGGGAATCGCGCTGCTGGTGGAACTGCCGATCATCCCTGCGCCGGACAAGGTCTTTGCCAAGCTCGGCCACGTCTTTGTACAGGCCATCGCCATCCACGGGGCTTACAGCCTTTGGCGCATCGCAGCCGGGCTCGTGCTGGCCGTAGGCATCGGCTACCCCCTCGGGCTGGTGATGGGCTATTCCCAGAAAGCCGATCGGCTGCTGGCACCGCTGGTGTATCTGACCTATCCAATCCCGAAGATTGCCCTGCTGCCAATCCTGATGCTGTTGGCTGGCATCGGCGAGTGGTCGAAGATCCTCATGATCTTCCTGATCATCGTCTTTCAGGTCATCATCGCCGTGCGCGATGGCATCCGGGCCATCCCCGAGGAGACGTATTATCCGCTGTACTCGCTGGGGGCATCGTTTGCCCAGCTTTTCCGCCATGTGATATTTCCGGCCTCGCTGCCGAAGTTCATCACGGCGGTGCGCGTGGCGATGGCCACGGCTATCTCGGTGCTATTCTTCACGGAGACCTTCGGCACGCAATACGGCATGGGCTACTATATCATGGATGCCTGGCTGCGGGTCAACTATCTGGAGATGTATGCCGGCATCGTCGTCCTGAGCTTTCTGGGCCTGTTCCTGTTCGGCCTTATCGATCTGGTGGAGCATTTTGCCTGCCGTTGGCAGCAGTGAGGTGGCGCGATGAAGAAACTAGGATGTTTACTGCTGGTGTTCCTGCTCGCTGCTGGCGTGGCCGCCGGCCTGCTGGCAGGGGGCGGCAGGGATTTTGCCGGCTGGGGGCGGAAAGGCGATGGCACCATCCATGTGCAGCCCGAGGGCAAGCCTGAGGCTGGTCTGCTGCAGGATGTGGAGAAAGCAGCGTCAGCTTTCAACGATTTGCTGCAGGCTGGCATGGGGGTGCGGCTGACGCGGGATGTCGAGGTCTATGTGGCGGGGACGGAGGCTGACTACCAGCAGGTGCTGCGGCGGGAGTTCTCGCTGGAGCCCGCTGAGGCCAAGTCTATCGCCGAGATTTCGGGTGGCTGGACTGGCGGCAAGCGGGCGGTAACGGCCATAAACGGCAAGGCGGGCGTCATGACGGGCACCAGCGACCGCATCAGCACCACGGCCCATGAGCTCTTCCATCAGGTGCAGTATGAGCTCAGCGATGGCAACGACACCGATGAGAAGGCTCTGTTCTGGCTCGAAGAGGGCTCGGCTGACTATATCGGCGCGCGGGTTGCGGCAGAGCTGGGCGGTAAGACGATGACGAAATGGATCCTTGACGTCAAGACGGAGCTCATGCGCGCTCCGCAGACGGCCAAGCCCGAGCAGCTCCAGCACAACACGCTGGCGCAGCGCAAGGCCCTCATGCGCAAGGACCTGCACACGTATCAGCTGGCGGATCTCATGACGTGGTATCTGCTGGACCGCTATGCCAAGGGGGAGGAGGAGACCAAGCTGGCGGCATATTTCCGTCAGCTGCGGGAGGTTCATGAGGGCGAAACGGCCTTTGCCCAGACCTTTGGCATTGAGCTCGGCTCCTTCCTGCAGGAGTTCTCCCAGTGGTGGGGCGCCGAGCAGCAAAGGCCTGCCGTGCTGCACTTCGAGGCCCGCGAGGGCGTGCGTAGCGGCCTTACGGCATCGCTGCAGCGGCAGGCCGATGCCGTGCAGGCACTATTTGCTCGCCGCTTCGGGCGGCAGCTCTGCGGCGAGTATCAGGTCGTTTTGTCCCAGGATCAGCAGGATATGGCCCAGGCCGTATCCCTGTACTGCGACTTGCCGCCCAAGCAGGCGCAGGAGCTGGCCGCAGCCAGCCTGTGGATCGAGAATGGCAGCACGATACTCATCAACGCTCAGCAGCTCGATACCGACCGGCAGCGCCTCTTCACCATGGGGGCGCTGATGATGCGCGTCCTGCAGGGGCAGCGGATGGGGGCGCCCGAGCGCAACGTCGAGTGGCTCGTGCGGGGTGCCGGCTATATCATGGGCGTCGCGCGGCTCGGCGAGGCCGGGCTGGGGACGCTGCCCCAGTACCAGCGTGCCTGGATCGATGCGCTGCGGCAGGCGGGGCATGTCCCGCAGCTTGCGCAGATGGAGACGCCCGATGGCTATCGGAAGACTGCGGACAGCTTCACCGATGACACGGCTTCGGTCATGGCCGAGTATGCAACGGCGGAGCTTGTGACCCGCTATGGCTGGAAGTCACTTTCCGACTGGCAGGAGGCCGTGCGCTCGACAGGCGATGGCCAGAAGGCCTTCCGGCAGGTGTTTGGCCTGAATCTCGTGGACTTTGAAGCTGCCGTCCAAGGCAAGGTGCAGCGGCAGGTCAAGAGCCATCGCTGAGGTTGATGTATACAAAATTTGTACCTTTACAAACAAATCGGGCTGTGTTAATATAACACCTGTAAACAAAATAACTTATGGCAACGAAGCCATGCAGGATAGGAGTCCGCGAGCCGCCTGGCTCGGGTATATTCTGTATGGCTTTTTCTGTATGTCTAAATGAAAAGGATGGTATACGATGGAAGATTTACTCTATGTAATCCCGGCAAACTCCAGCAAAGAAGAAGTGCTTGATCTCGTCAAGTCGCATCCGGAAATCAAATTCGTTTCCCTCGTCGGCGTCGATATGGCCGGCAATGATACGGATGAAAAGATCCCGGTCCGCATTTTCCTCAAGGATATCGATGATTTCTATGCCGGCACGGCTGTACAGACCGATGGTTCTTCCGTCGTACTCACGGGTATCGCTACGCTGAACAACGCCAAAGTCGATATGCCGATCGATCCGTCCGTCAACTGGTTCGTTGACTACAACATGGAATACTACGATGACGAAACGGGCAAGCCGGTCGGCACGCTGCGCATCCCGTCCTTCCTCGTGCATGAGGGCAAACGCGTTGACTCCCGCGCCGTCCTCGCTGACTCGATGGAATTCGTCAAGAATGAGCTCTTGAAGCTCTTCAAAGAGAATCCGAAGATGTCCGGCCTTGAGAGCATCGATGGCAACGACGTGGTCGACATCTCCTTCACCTCGGCTACGGAGCTGGAGTTCTGGGTCAAGACGCCGCTGGAGGAAGCTGCTATCGAAGAGATGTCCGCTTCCCAGGTCATGCAGGAGCAGTATTGGGAGCGTACCCATGGTGCTGTCCGCACGGCTATGGAGACCTGCCTGCTTGAGCTGGATAAATATGGCTTCAACGTTGAGATGGGCCATAAAGAGGTCGGCGGCCTCAAGGCACAGATCGATGAGAACGGCCATATGACCCATGTCTGCGAGCAGCTGGAGATTGACTGGCGCTTCGCCGATGCCCTGCAGGCTGCCGACAACGAGATCTTCGTCCGCACGGTGGTCAAGGAAGTATTCCGCTCCATGGGCCTTGAGGTCAGCTTCAAGGCTAAACCGATGATTGGCCTGGCTGGTAACGGCGAGCATACGCATATCGGCATGGCTGCCATCACGAAAGACGGCAAGCTCCACAACCTGTTCACGGCGGACGATCAGCTCAAAGACTTCATGAGCTCGGTGGGCTATGGTGCCATCATGGGCCTGCTCAAGAACTATGAGAGCATCAACCCGTTCGTTTCGGCTACGAATGACTCGCTGAACCGCCTCAAACCGGGCTTCGAGGCTCCGGTCTGCATCGTCACGTCGCTGGGCCACAAACCGGATCAGCCGTCCCGTAACCGCACAATCCTGGCCGGCCTTATCCGCGACCTTGGCAATCCGTATGCTACGCGTTTCGAGCTGCGTGCCTGCAACCCGTACACAAATACGTATCTCGTTCTTGCGGCCATCTACTCGGCTTGTCTCGACGGCATCAAGGTTGCGGTCAAACACACGACGGCTGAGCTTTTGGCTGAGCTTTCCAAAGAAGCTGGCGAGGAAGGCTTCTACCTCGAAAAAGACCGTGCGTATCGTTCCGAGAAGGATGTCTTCGAGGACTATACGGAAGAAGAGCGTGACCGCCTGTTTGGTGCTCCGCCGGCTACGGTTTGGGAGAACATGCAGAACTTCGAGAACTATCCGGAGAAGAAAGCTGTCATTACGAGCGGCGGTGCTTTGAACGACCAGATCATCAATGCCTTCCGCGATGGTGCGCTGATTCGCTGGAAGACCGAGCTCATCGCCCGCATCATTCCGGAGAACCGCGACATCGTCCGCAAGGCCCGCGAAATCAAATCCGATTTCGTTACGGATCAGGATTCCTACAACTGGAACAAAATCAACGGCATCCGCACCTATCTGGCAAAAGACAGCATCGACGAGAAATCGCTGTTCACGCTGCTCATCAACGCCCTTAACGAAGGCGATTACGCCACGGCATCGGGCCTGCAGGTCGAGATGTATGACAAAATCGAAGAGCTCAAGGCTCTCTACGATTCCTATTCTAAGAACATGATCTGATAGATTCCTATCGGCAAGACGAGACCATCCATTGCAGGTGGTCTCGTTTTTGTCTTATATTTTTTACGGAATATTCGATATATAGAAGAGAGGGGAAGTGCGTCAAGGAGGATGATTGCATGATGATTGGCACCAAAGAGGCGGCCAGTGCTGGCTTTATCGACTACCAGCTAAGTGCCGCCAATAAGGCAGACAGTAAGGCAAAAAATCAGAGCGATGCGGCCGCTGCGCCGTCTTTTCTGACGGCACCGGCTTACCAGGTGGATATCGCCGCCAATTTGCTGGAAGGCATATCGACACGCGTACAGGGAGGGAAGGTCTGGCTGGAGCCAGCCAATAGTGCTTACGCGCCCTATACGCCCTATGGAAAGGGCTGGACGCGGGAGGATGAGCTGTCGGCGCTGGAGCGTGGCATTGCCTATTATCAGCAGTGCAATGAAAGGTACTATTCACAGGGCAGTCCTTATGACCCCGAGGCGGATAAAAAGCGGCTGGAGCGAATCGTTTCGGAGATTCCGAAAGGCGAATTGTCGCAGGCACCGGCAACTTATGAGGAGTTAGGTTTGCCGGCAATCGAGCAGGATTTTGCCATAGCGGACAAGCCGCCAGCAACGGCTGCGACTACGTCTGCCGAGGTTCTGGATACATCGGCAAGCCTCTATACGCCAGTAACGGAAATCGCTACGAAGCATTACCGCTGGACCGAAGCGACGGGCATCGAGGAAACCCTGACGCAGGAGCAGGAGATCGCAAACGGGAAGTCCGTAGTCCGTCAGTGGATGCAGGGATATATCACCGACACCGTCGGCGAGATACTAAAACCCCATGCGACTTATGAAGAAGCCTATGCGGCGCTTTATGGGGATGCGGTGTCGGCACCCGTAGTGACCTTCAACGAAGAAACGTTTTGCTATGATATGCGGATGAAAAATACGCAGGGTGGTGCCTTTGGCGTACTAGCCACACAGCTGAACCGGTTTTTGGAGGATTACGGCAAGGATGACTCGTTCTATGATACATTAGCCAGCGCCTTGAATGAACTCGACCCGCAAGGGGAGAATGGCATCGTCAATCAAATCCGCAAGATGATAAATCAGGTAAAGGGTGGCAGTCCCATTGACACCGAGAGCGAATCCTTCCAAGAAGAAGTGCAGGATGCCATCGCCAAGACCTTTGGCGGTTCGGTACAAACTGCCAAAGCCAAGCAGAAGCAAAAGCAGGACCACAAGCAGGAAGAAGCGCAGGGACTTGACTACCTCGCTATGCAGCGCCGCCAGGCTGAGGAGGAAGGACAGCTGTTGGATGCTCTGCTGGGCAAGGAGAACGATAAGCAGGCGGAGTCCGCCGGGGATGTATTGCGTGGCCGCAAGCCAGCGGGCAAGGATATGGAGTTCACGGATAAGCTCCGGCGCGTAGACGAGCGCGAGGCACCACGCCAGCCCTTTGTGTTTATCACCGATGAGGAAGATAAGGGGCCAGGCCTGTCGGCTGAAGAAATCCAGCAGCAGGAACAGATGCATACTGCCTGGCAGAAAATCAGCAAGCGTTTGGCTGAGAGATTTGCCGCCGAAAGGCAGGAACGGCAGTAACGATAATAAGCGAACGAAAGCCGCTATCGAGAGATCACTCGATGGCGGCTTTTTGATGGGGGAAATTTAATGGTATTTTAAAGCTGGTATAAATTTCTTTGAAAACCAGTCCGTTATCATTGAGTGGAAACGCAAGAGGAAAAAGAAGAATAGGTTCAGAAGATTGATAGGAGCAAGGAGGATGCAGTGATGGATGTAGGACAGGTTTATCAGAAATTGGTTGAGAGTATGGATCATGTAGCAGACGAGCTTACGGAAAGAGGCAATAAAGGCCTCATCCGGACCCTTGGCTACTACAATGGTGACGATGGCACAGGGTTTGATTGGGCCATGAATGGACGTACCTGTGAGTTTGGCTATGATTATGAAGGTTCGTCATTATATGCGGTCAAAGCCTGGGTGGGCAGCAATGGGGTAATCACTGTGTATGGTTACGATTTCGATGCCATGGCCCCAGCCATAGAAAAGAAGATAAACTTGGAGAGCATCACCAAGGCGGAAGGCTTTGCGGCTTTGCTGGATGAAGAATTGGACAGCAAGGCGGTGTTTGATGCGCGGTTCCGGCTGGATTCGTTTGTGGTGCCAGATGATGTCGTCGCAGCCTTCCATTCCGCCATGACAGAGGAGTGGGATGACGAGGAGGAATGAGTGGCAGTGCTTGTGGGATTTGACGCTGGCGCGGTTCTTTGTATATGATAGAGGGGAATAAGGCAGAGATGGGGGAATCGCTATGAAAGATGAGCAGTATATACAGGCCCTGTATGAAGAGGCAGTGGAACAGGCCGCAGACTTTGCGGCCTACGATGAGCAGCGGGCGGAGATTGCGGCGCTGCACCGCCACTATGCGGTACAGCTGGGGAATATCCTCGAGATTGCGCCGGCGGAAACGGAGGAACAGATTGCTGTGCTGACGAGGAAGCTGGCGGCAGTGAACGTGGCCCAGTCCATGGAACCGCAAGCCCGCTTGCAGCGCGAGGTGGACCGTATCCTTGACGGATCGGTGCGTTTCTCCGAGGAGGAATACCGTCACTTGATCGGGTGCCTGGCCGAGTTTGAGGAATTGATGGACTTGCCGCTCTACGATATCCTGCAGAATACCGCCTGGCAGATCTTGCAGGCACTGCATCCGCAGCTTGAACGCTATGAGCTCGAAGGGCTGCTGATGGAGGATATCCAGCAGGTCTTGAAAAAGCAGTCATTGGGCTGAGAACGAGAATACGCCTGACCGGTCAATGGACCAGTCAGGCGTATTCTTATGGGGAAGGCATCAGAGCTGCGTCTGCGGGACGCCCTCTGCTTCGTCGTTGTTTTTGTGGGGCTGTTTTGCTGCATCGGCGGCCTGCTCTTCTTTGAGCATGACGTTATCCTGCATGCGGACGAACGGATAGTAGACGATGGTGGACATCACGATGGTTGCAAGCTGCACCACAGCACCCTGCCAGCCGTTCAAGAGGAAGCCGGCGATGATGGGCGGGGCGGTCCAGGGAACTTGTACGGCACTGAAGGGAGCCATGAACCCGACGACAATCGAGGCGTAGGTCATGACGAGGGCAATCAGCGGGACGAGCACGAAGGGAATCAAAAGGTACGGATTGAAGACAATCGGCAGACCGAAGATAATCGGCTCGTTGATGTTGAAGAACCCAGGAACCGTGGCCAGTTTCGTCAGCGATTTGAGCTGTGAGGATTTGGCCGAGAGCCAGCTGGCAATCAGCAGGCCAAAGGTCAGGCCGCAGCCGCCAGTCTTGACCATGAAGTCGACCTGGCAGGTGATGATCTTGGCATCGGGGTTGCCAGCCAGCTGCATGCCCATATCGAGGAGGTGCTGATTGTCGAGGGAGTTGGCGATGAGGATCGGGCTTACGACGCCGCCAACGACGTTCGGGCCATGGATGCCGGCCCAGAACAGGATGCTTTCGAGTGCTTCGATGATCGATCCGCCGATCAGTGTGTCCGAAAGGCCCTGCAGCGGCGTCTGGATGATTTTGAAGATGAGTTCGGGCAGCGTCGTTGCGCCGAGGTAGTGGCAGAGGCCGTAGAGAAGCGAGGCTCCCGTAAAGAGCGCCATGCCCGGCGTCAGCGCCTCAAAGGCTTTGGCTACACCGCTCGGGACAGCGTCAGGCATCTTGATGCCGATGTGGTTCTTTTCGCAGTAGCAGAAAATCCAGGAGGCGGCAAAGCTCACGAGAATCGCCGTGATGACGCCATTGCTGCCCGCCCAGGCTTTTGGGATGATGTCGCCGACGGTCTCGCCAGCCTTCGTGGTCAGCGAGGGCGGCAGCAGGATCAGGAACGTCGAGAGCGAGAGAATCGAAGCCATGATGGCATCGCAGCCTTCGGATTCCACGTATTTATAGGTGACGGCAAGCACGACAACCAAGGCGAGCACGCTGAAGGTGCCACCGGCCACGGCGTTGAGCGGAGCCGTCCAGTCGGGGCCGAACAGGCTGGCCATGAATTCCGGATATCCGGGAATCGGCAGGTTGGCCAGCAACAGGAATACCGAGCCGCAGACCGTAAAAGGAGTGGTCATGATAAAACCGTCACGCAGGGCCGCTACGGCACGGATTTCGGCGAAGCGTCCCATGAAGTCAACGAATTTATCAAAGAGTTCTTGTTTTGTCATTTCGTTTCCCTCTTTCGATAGTTGTTGATTGGGGTATAAGTGCGAACTGTGCTGTCTTAAGACAATATAACTATAGCATATTCTTTCATTTATGAACAATTCCCTTATGCTGGATTGATACAATGCTTTAGATAGAACAATAAAAAATGCGAAACAACTGTAACATTGTTTCGCATTTTTTATTATTAAAGGGTATTGTATCAGTCGTTTGTAAGGTCTTCGCCATTGGTGGCGATGACTTTCTTGTACCAGTAGAAGGACTTCTTGCGGGAGCGCTTGAGCGTGCCGTTGCCTTCATTGTCTTTATCGACATAGATGAAGCCGTAGCGTTTCTCCATCTCGCCAGTACCAGCCGAGACGAGGTCGATCGGGCCCCAAGGGCAGTAGCCCCAGAGGTCGACACCGTCTTCGTCGATGGCTTTCTTCATTTCGCGGATATGGGCCTGGAAGTAGGCGATGCGGGCATCATCGTGGATCTCGCCGTTCGCGTCAGGCTCCTCGTGCAGGCCGATGCCGTTTTCGACAATCATCAGCGGCAGGTCGTAGCGTTCCTGCAGCAGGTTCAGCATATAGCGCAGGCCAATCGGGTCAATCGGCCAGCCCCAGTCGGATTTCTTGAGATAGGGGTTTTCCACGCCCGTGGCAAAACCGCCCTGCAGCTCCTTAAAGCGGCTCTTGTCGCCGGAAGTAGCCGAGCTCATGTAGTAGCTGAAGGCGAAGTAGTCGACTTTGCCCTGCTCGAGGATATCGAGGTCGCCTTCCTCCATCTGCACCTTGTAGCCATTGTTCTCCCAGAACTTGAGGATGTAGGACGGATAGCGGCCGCGGGCCTGCACATCGCCGAAGAAATAGCTCTTGTCCATTTCCTTGAGGGCCGCGATCTGATCCTCGGGACGGCAGGTTTCCGGATAGGTCGGGCCCATGGCGAGCATGCAGCCAATCTTGAAGTCCGGATTGATCTTGTGGCCTTCGATGACGGCTTTGGCCGAAGCCAGGAACTCGTGGTGAGCGACCTGGAACAGCGTCTGGTACTTGTCCTCATCCTCGCCATAGAGGATGCCGGAGTTCGTGAAGGCCGTGAACGGTACGTTCACCTCGCGCTGGTTGTTGATTTCGTTGAAGGTCATCCAGAATTTGACCTTGTCCTTATAGCGCTTGAAGCAGGTGACGGCAAAGCGGACGAACATGTCGACGAGCTTGCGGTTGCGCCAGCCGCCGTATTCCGTGACAAGATGGTAGGGCATCTCGAAGTGGGAGAGGGTGACGACCGGCTCCATGCCGTTCTTGTGCATCTCGTCGAAGAGGTCATCGTAGAACTTCAGGCCGGCTTCGTTTGGCTCTAGCTCATCACCATTCGGGAAGATGCGCGTCCAGGCAATGCTGGTGCGGAAGCATTTGAAGCCCATCTCGCCGAGCATGGCGAGATCTTCTTTGTAGGTGTGGTAGAAATCGATGCCCTCATGGTTCGGATAATTCTTGCCCGGCAGGACACCGTCGGTGATCTCACGCGGCACACCATGACGGCCTGCGGTCATGACATCGGCAACGCTTACGCCTTTGCCACCTTCCTGCCAGCCGCCTTCAAGCTGATGGGCAGCGACCGCGCCGCCCCATAAGAAACCTTTTGGAAAACCCATAGTATATTACCTCACTTGATTTTTTCTTCTAATGCTTCGATGCGCTTGTAGGCATCGATGAATTCGAGGGCAATCGTCTTGAAAGCCTCGGCGCTCATCAGCTGATCCTCAGCATGGAGAATCAAGAGCGAGAGCGTGCTGCCAGGGCCGCCCTGGGCCTCCTGGGTAAGCAGGCCCGCATGGGCGTCGTGGCCTTCGACGAACATCTCGTCGCCTTCCTTGATGAGCTTTTCGGCAGCGTCAAAGTGGCCCTGTTTCGCTTCCTGAATGGCCTCGATGTAAGAACTGCGGGCCGTGCCGACCGAGGAGATGATCTGGAATGCGGTGAGTTCAAGTCCTTCCATTGTGCTCACCTCACGCCATCAAGCCCTGTGCGAACTTGAGCACGCCAGCGCCATCCATGCGGCCATACATGCGCATGTCGATGGCATCGACCGGGATGCCCGGGCACTGCTCGGCAATCTTGTTTTTCTGGAAGCGGACCTGGGGGCCGAGCAGGATGACATCGGCATCGGCAGCCTTGGTCGTAGCCTCAGACGTCGGATAAGCGGCAATCTCACATTCAAAGGACTCGGCCGCAGCAGCTTCCTGCATTTTCTTGACGAGCATGCTCGTGGACATACCAGCGGCGCAAAGCAGAATGATCTTTTTCATGATGAATCTTCCTTTCAAAAAACGTGTAGAACTATTGGTGTATTTAATGCTGAATCTGAGGATGACCCTCGGATTCGGTATTGCCGGAGTGAGCATCCGTGTGAGCTTCGGACTGATCCATATCCTGCTCTTCTTTGAGCATGGCTCTGTCCTGGGCACGGACGAACGGGAAGTAGACGGCCGTAGCCATCGTGATGATGATGATCTGGACCACAGCACCCTGCCAGCCGTTCAGGAGCAGGCCAGCGATGATGGGCGGCGTCGTCCAGGGAACCTGTACGGCACTGAACGGATTCATGAAGCCGATGGCGATCGAGACATAGGAGATGACGAGAGCGAGCAGCGGTACGAGTACGAAGGGAACGAGCAGGTACGGATTGAAGACGATCGGCAGACCGAAGATGATCGGCTCGTTGATATTGAAGATGCCCGGTACCGTGGCGAGCTTCGTGATGGATTTCATCTGCTGGGATTTCGAGGAGAGCCAGCTGGCGATCAAGAGACCGAAGGTCAGGCCGCAGCCGCCGGATTTGATGAAGACATCGTTGATCTGGCAAGTGATGATCTTTGCATCCGGATTGCCAGCCAGCTGCATGCCCATGTCGATGAGATGCTGGTTGTCCAGAGAGTTAGCAATCAGGATCGGGTTGACTACGCCGCCGACGACGTTCGGGCCATGGATACCAGCCCAGAACAGGATGCTCTGCAGAGCCGCGATGATTGATCCACCAATCAGCGTATCGGAAAGTCCCTGCAGCGGTGTCTGGACAATCTTGAAGATGAGTTCCGGGAACGTCGTAGCACCGACGAAGTGGCAGAGGCCGTAGATGACCGAGCCGCAGGTGAAGAGGATCATGCCCGGCGTCAGTGCCTCAAAGGCTTTGGCTACGCCGCCTGGTACCGCATCCGGCATCTTGATGCCGATGTGATTCTTCTCGCAGTAGCAGAAGACCCAGGAGACGAGGAAGCTGATGATGATGGCGGTGATGACGCCATTGCTGCCAGCCCAGGCCTTCGGGATGATGTCACCGACCGTTTCGCCGCCCTTGGTGACGAGCGTCGGCGGCAGGACAATCAGGAAAGTAGAAAGTGCGAGGATGGAGGCCATGATGGCATCGCAGCCTTCGCCTTCCACGTATTTGTAGGTGATAGCGAGTACGGCGATAAGTGCGAGGATGCTGAAGGTTGCACCCGATACAGCGTTGAGTGGTGCTGTCCAATCCGGACCGAACAGGCCAGCCATGAATTCAGCATAGCCAGGGATCGGAAGATTGGCAAGCAGCAGGAATACCGAGCCGCAGATCGTGAACGGCGTTGTCATGATGAAGCCATCGCGAAGGGCTGCCACCGCACGGATTTCGGCGAAGCGTCCCATGAAGTCGATGAACTTGTCGAAGAGTTCTTGTTTTGTCATGTTAAATTCCCCTTTTTTAACCTTGTAAACAATAAAACTGTTTCAACCTGTATGAACTTGTTTGCCTTAAGACAATTCTTACTATAACGGATAGTTTTTATTGTTTCAATAGGTTTGCGGCACTGTGGGGCGCTGTTTTAGAGAAAGTAATAAAAAAGGCGAAACGTCTGAAACAACGTTTCGCCAAGGATATCTCCCTGTTACCAGATGCGATTGCTCTCATCGACGTGGCCGATGTAGTTCTCGAAGTTATTGTAGAAGGTCTCTGCCTCGCTGAAATTGCGCGAGAGGATGATGCCGAACAGGACATCCATGTAGTAGCGCACGCCGACGCTGAAGATGCTGCCGCCGAAGTCAAGATAGTCGACGGTGTTGGCGACGTAGAGGAACTCGTCGCAGAGATGGGCAAGGGTCGTATCGCGGGACACGGAGAACAGCACCGTGCGGATGCCGCGCTCCTTGAGCACGCGCGCCGCGCGGATGAGCCGCTTGTTGACGCCGGAACGGCTGATGATGATGGCCAGATGGGACTTGTCGCAGTTGAGGGCTGCGGCGATCTGGCTGTTCATGGCGTTGTGGGCGACGGCATTGCATTTGACCTGCAGCAGGTTGTAGACGGAGGTCTGGGCCAGCTGATAGTTTTGGTCGTAGGCGTAGAAGTCAACAGCCGAGGCGTCCATCATCCATTGGGCGATGCGCGTCACCTGCTCGAGATCCATCTCATTCTTGGTCTCTTCGATGGCCTCGACCTGCAGCTCCGCCATGATGCGGACGATGTCAGCCGGCTGGCTCTTGTCGGTGACGGGCCGGTGGATGATGCGGTCCTTGCGCGGCGTCACGCGGTTGATCTCGCTGGTGAACTTGATCTTGAATTCGTTGTAGCCCTTGAGGCCGAGCTTCTGGCAGAGCCGGAATACGGCTGCCGGGCTCGTGTAGGTTTTCTCCGCCAGCTCCCGCGTGGTCATCGCGGCAATCTCGGCGGGGTGGGCGAGCATGTACTGGACGATGTTCTGCTCAGTGGATGAAAAGCGTTCGTTTTCATGCAGCGCTTTGAGTAGCTTCATGACAGACGCTCCTTTCAGCTGGATTCACGTGTGATTACTGGACCAGGCGGCTCGACAGATTCGTGAGTGCCACCATGAGGGCGAAGACGGCTGCGCCGCCAGCAAGATAGAGCAGGCAGTAGCCGTACTTCTTCTCTGCGCCATAGCCCTTGACGTTCTCCCAGACGATGTTGAGGGTGAGCAGGGCAAAGAAGAAGCAGGCGGCCTGCACGAGATAATGGATGATCTGCATAGAAAAAACTCCTGACTGATGGTTTGTTTCAGTAAATATGATAGACCTTCCACGGAATCTGATCGACGCGGATGGTCTTGAGGAAATCAACGATGTCCTTACGGCCATAATAATGCGGATTGCCGCTGCTATCCTGGCTCATGAGGATGATCGGCATGTTCGGAAAGAACTGCGAGAGCTCCTGCCGTGTCTTGATGAGGCGCGTCGTGTACATGGTCACGGACTGTTTGACAGCGATGACGGCAAAGGTCACGCCCTGTTCGATGATGACAGCGCCATGGATATTCATGGAGAGACTCCTTTCTGACAGGTCAAATCTGACTGGTCAATCTTCTGTCTTTATTGTAGCAAAGGGGGAACATAGCGACAAGAGAAAAAATGTTCGCAAAAAGTATTGCAGGAATGAATGTTCTATGCTAGAATAAGAACAAAGTTTTGGAGAAGACATGTTTGAGGAAAATGTGTTTTGGAATAATATGTTCGATAATGGAGGCGTGAGCATCATGAAGTGCATGAAGAAAAGACTCTTTCAGCTGGCTATCGTCCTGGTGGCCGCAGCGGCGTTTATGCCGTTTCATCTGACGAACGATTACCTTCGCAGCAGCGATTTCGATACGGTGACCATCAAGCAGAACGACAGCGTCTGGTCGCTGGCGGCGCGCTATACGACCAATGAGAAGCGGGCGGCTGAGCTGCGGCAGGCCATCATCGAAGTCAATGGGTTGGCCCCGGACGGCAGCGGACTGCGTCTTGGCCAGCAATTGCAGGTGCCTGTGCTGGGGCGAAGCGAAAGCCCGCAAGTGGCAGAAAAATAATCGGCAAATCCCTTGACAGAAGCAGGGAAGGCTCCTATAATAGGGAACATCAAAGCAAAGACGAAGACACGACGGCAGATAAGCGTCTCTAAGAGAAGGATGCATTTGGTGCGAGCATCCCGGGATGGCAGCTGCGGCCACCACTTCGGAGCTGTTTGGCTGAAGCCTTAGGGTGTGTAGGCGAGACCGGAGACTTTTCCGTTATCAAAGACTGAGTGGCTTTCCTATTGGCAGGAGAGCAATTTGGGTGGAACCACGATGCGACAGCTTCGTCCCTATCTAGGGGCGGAGCTTTTTATTTTAAGGAGGGGTTTTCATGTTAAAGATTACGCTCAAAGACGGCGCAGTCCGCGAAGTCGAAGAAGGCAAGAGCATCCTCGAGTTCGTAAAAGAAGTAAGCAACAGCCTGGCTAAAAAAGTCCTGGCTGCTAAAGTAGATGGTGAGACGAAAGACCTCACGACGGTCCTGACGAAGGACTGTCAGGTAGATTTCCTGACGTTTGAAGAGGCTGATGGCCGCTGGGCTCTGCGCCATACGGCATCCCATATCCTTGCACAGGCCGTAAAACGCCTCTATAAAGACCAGAACGTCAAGCTGGCCATTGGACCGGCTATCGACAATGGCTTCTACTACGATATCGATATGGACAAGCAGCTCGGCGAGGCTGATCTCAAGGATATCGAAAAAGAAATGAAGAAAATCGTCAAAGAGAACCTCAAGCTTGAGCGCAAGGAAGTCAGCCGTGCCGATGCCCTCAAGATGTTCGAGGAGATGGGCGAAAGCTACAAGGTCGAGCTCATCAACGACCTGCCGGAAGATGCGCTGATCACGCTCTACACCCAGGGCGAGTTCACGGATCTCTGCGCTGGCCCGCACGTCGTATCGACGGGCAAGGTCAAGGCACTGAAGCTTCAGAGTGTTGCCGGTGCTTACTGGCGCGGCAGCGAGAAGAACAAGATGCTCCAGCGCATCTATGGTACGGCTTTCGAGAAACAGGCTGACCTCGATGAATACCTGCACATGCTCGAAGAGGCAGCGAAGCGCGACCACCGCAAGCTCGGCAAAGAGCTCGACCTCTTCAGCCTGCATGAGGAAGGCCCTGGCTTCCCGTTCTTCCATCCGAATGGCATGGTTGTCCGCAACGAGCTCATCAACTACTGGCGCGAAGTCCATCGCCGCTATGGCTATCAGGAAATCAAGACGCCGATGATCATGAACCGCAAGCTCTGGGAGACTTCCGGTCACTGGGATCATTATAAAGAAAACATGTACTTCACGCAGATCGATGGCGAAGACTATGCGGTAAAACCGATGAACTGCCCGGGCGGCATGCTGGTCTACAAATCCCATCAGCACAGCTACCGTGACCTGCCGCTGCGTCTCGGCGAGCTCGGCATCGTCCATCGCCATGAGCTTTCCGGTGCGCTCCACGGTCTGTTCCGCGTTCGCAACTTCACGCAGGATGATGCGCATCTGTTCCTGACGCCGAACCAGATTGAGGAAGAAATCCAGCATACGATTGACCTGTTCGATGAAGTTTACAGCACGTTCGGTCTTACGTATACGGCAGAGCTCTCCACGCGTCCGGAGGACTCCATGGGCTCGGATGAAATCTGGGAGAGTGCAACGGAAGCCCTGCGCAATGCGCTCGAGCATCGCGGTCTCAAATATGTCATCAACGAAGGCGATGGCGCTTTCTACGGCCCGAAAATCGACTTCCATCTGCGCGATTCCATCGGCCGTACGTGGCAGTGCGGTACGATCCAGCTCGACATGCTGATGCCGGAGAAATTCGACCTCACGTATGTCGGCGAGGACGGCGAGAAACATCGTCCGGTCATGCTGCATCGCGTTGTTTACGGTTCGATTGAGCGCTTCATCGGCATCCTCATCGAGAACTATGCCGGTGCCTTCCCGACGTGGCTCGCTCCGGTACAGGTCCGCATCCTGCCGATTACGGAGAAACACGCTGACTACGCTTACGAGCTCAAGAAGAAAATGTTCGATCTCGGCCTGCGCGTAGAAGTCGATGACCGCAACGAAAAAGTCGGCTACAAGATCCGTGAGAGCCAGGTCAAGAAAACGCCGTACACGCTCGTTGTCGGCGACCAGGAAGTTGCCGACAAGACGGCAGCAGTCCGCAAACGCGGCGTACAGGAAAGCACGACGATGAAGATTGACGACTTCATTGCCTATGTACAGGAAAAAATCGCCAGCAAGAGCGAAGAATTCTGATCGATCCGGTAAGCGAATGACCGGTCAGATCGCTGCTGCTTGACATGTCAGCTTTTTGACATGTCAAGCGGATAGGCTCCCCTTATGAGAGACAGTGAGACTGTCATCATAAGGGGAGTATTTTTATGCTGCGCAAAGGGCATCCATATCCCTGTCTGACAGGGTGCAGCTTCTTGCTAAAAACGTGTGGGCATGATACACTCCTTGTAAGAAAGGGGTTGTTACTCATGATAGATGGCAAACAAAAAGTGCTGGCGCTGGCGGCTCACATCGGCTACCTGTTCTTCGGCGTTGGCTATATATTGGTTCCGCTGGTACTGTATCTGATTTACGATAAGCAGGATGCTTTCATCGCCCAGCATGCCAAGCAGGCATTGATGGCCCAGGCTATCTTTGGCGTGGTCAGTGCTGTGGTCACCGGGCTTACCGTCCTGTTGATAGGCCTGTTCCTCTGGCCGCTGCTCCTTTTGCTGGGGGGCGTATGGTTCTGCTGCTCCATAATCGCCTGCTTCAAGGTAATCAACGAAAAAGAGTACCACTATCCGTTATTGGGACGGTTTTGATAGTTTCTGCAATGCTTGACATCTGACAGTTCGGTTTGACGTGTCAGATGTCTTTTTGTTGTGTGAAGGAGCGCGGCCTATGCATGCAAGCAGGAATGAAACGCGGAGTCTTGGTCTTTGCGCCTGATGCGGGCTGTGATAGAATTAGCTTAGAGAAGCGGAATGGAGGGCTGGGCATGAAAAAAGTACGGATAACGGTGATGCGGAAAGCTTGCTATCAGGATCTGATGGCGCAATACGAAAATCCCATCGAGCACGCCTGTGACATCGAGGAAGGGGCGGTGTTCATCGCCAACGGCTGGCAGCGGCCGGAGGGCATGTGCGAAAGCGCTTGGGAATCCATGTCTCCCTTCGTCATGGGGCTGGCCCATGGTGCGGAGGACTTTTACGATGGCTGGATGAAAAATCCCCGTTCGGCTATGATTTCCTGCAACGATGGCTTCCGCCCCGTGAGTTTCCTGCTGGAAACTCTGGATGAGGATGCAGAGCCATGATTGTAAGTGCCAGCCGCCGGACGGATATTCCGGCCTTTTATTTCGACTGGTTTTGCCGGCGATTGGAGGAAGGCTACGCGGATGTGATCAATCCCTTCAACCGCAAGCAGGTGAGCCGCATATCCTTAAAGCCTGAGGCTGTTGACTGCATCGTGTTCTGGACGAAGGACCCGGCACCGATGCTGGGGCGCTTGGCTGCCCTTAAGGACTACCACTACTATGTGCAGGTTTCCCTGACGCCCTATGGAAGGGAGGTGGAGACGAACCTGCGGCCCAAAGGGGATATCGTCAAGACCATGCAGGAGCTCTCCCAGCATTTAGGACGGGAGCGGGTAGTCTGGCGCTACGACCCTATTTTGCTCAATGAGACTTACAACATCGAGCATCATCTGAACTGGTTTGCCGAAAACCTGGCGGCATTATCCGCCAGCGTGGAGCGCTGCGTGATCAGCTTTATCGACCTCTATGCCAAGGCGAAAAAGAATACCCAGGGGCTGAACCTGCACGAGCTTTCCCTGGAGGAAATACAGGCCTTGGCAAAGGGCCTTGCCAGGATAGCCCAGGGCAGTGGCGTAACGCTGCAGACCTGCTCCGAGGCGGTTGACCTGGAGGAGTATGGCATCATCCATGGTGCCTGCATCGATGGCCCGCTCATTGAACGCATCACCGGCAGGCCCGTTAAGGCCGGCAAAGCCAAGAGCCAGCGCCCGCTCTGCAACTGCGTGGAAAGCTTTGACATCGGCCAGTACGATACCTGCATCCACGGCTGCCGTTACTGTTACGCCAATGCCAGCATGGAAAAGGCCCAACAGGGCTTTGCGATACATACGCATGAAGCAACGCTGCTGGGCGGGAAATTGGTGGGGGATGAGAAGATTACTTTCCATGAGTAATATAACCCACCACGTGGTTGCGGCCATTTTCCTTGGCCATATAAAGGGCTTCGTCCGCCCGTTTCACAAAGGAATTCATATCATCGCCCTCCATGATGCTGGTGACGCCCAAACTCATCGTCACGTGCCGCATCACCACATAGCAGTTGGCTTCCACCTGCAGGCGCAGCTTTTCCGCAAACTCCTTGGCTTTTTCCAAGTCCGTATCTGGAAGTAAATATAAGAATTCCTCTCCGCCCCAGCGCCCGAAAACGTGCTGGGGCTGTAAATTATCCTTGATTAAATCCACAGTGGCCCGCAGAACCTATACTCCCGAAATTTGTCCGGCTCGTGCCTTGCTTGGTCTTTGAGAAAGCGAACACGGTTTCCGCATTCAAATAAGAAAATAGCTTCCGTTTTGAATTTTTTCAGGTTCTGAACCGATTGGTCAATGATGTTGAACAGGTTGTCCGAATTCCCATAGGAAAGCCGGAATCTTGCGCCTTTTTCCACACCGGAAGTAAAGTAGATGGAACCATCATCATCACAGGCAAAGGGGACACGGGCAAGGATGCAGTCATCTTGAGAAAAAATCAGGGGAAATTCACATACATTATGGACAAAATACTTGTTTGGCTTGACATTCAGGTATTTGGAATAAACCTCCGTTGCCGGCTTGTGGTCAATCTCGGTGATGATGTTGTCGCCTTCCGTTTTGGTCACCAGCATTTCCAGGCCGATTTCTTTGAAGCCAAGGCAATTATCCATATAAAGATGCAAATCTTCTCCGGCAAAGACAATGGCAACAATGCCATTTGCATGGGTACTTTTGCCATATACCAGCGCCGTATTCAAGGCCCTTATGCTGCGCCCTGCCTTGGCACCGAAGAGGGGGAGTTTATGATGGCTGAACTCGTTGGTAAAGGCATTGATGACGGCACTGCCACAGGAATAGCAGACGAGCATACATCTGGCGTCATAGATATCCTCCAGTTTATTGTTAAGGATGCGCCCTGCCACGAACCCGGTTTCATGATTCATATCAAAGTCAAAGGCCAGAACCCTTGTGGTGCGAAAATAGGTGACATTCAGCTCGATGGGCTCATCCTTGATATCAAATTCCTGATCTGCGATATTGGCGCAGGTAAGCCCTATGAGACAGGCTTTTTCACAGGCATCATGAAGGTACGTGATTATTTCCTCATCAGCAGCGTCAATCTTGGGATTGTAGAGCTGGAAAAGAACACCGGACGCATTTCTATAAGCATTGCTGGCCGTTATCTCGGAGGCAATGCCCTTTAGTTAATCAAATGTATGAAACACATATTTTTTCTGAAGCATAGGTTTTCGCTCCTTTGTTGGGCGTATATGTCATGTGTCGATAGCATTCTAATTCAACGACGTGGTTTTATGTACCTGCATATATGGCATACAATTCTACAAAATATACAACAGTGATTTTTTGACTTGTCAACTGTCGCGGAAAAAGCCGAAGAGCCTGGAGTTGAGTATCTCAATGTCGCTCAAGATGACGCCTAAGAGGTCGCTTGAAGAAAATAGTTCGGAGAGGTTCGGAGAAAGTTCGGAGAAAAATTGGTAAATGAGATTTGATTGATTTTACCCGCGTTTTTAACAAAACTGCCGCTACTTTATGGGGAGGCGGATTTGTGGTATAATTCAAGCAAGAGGAAGGAGCTGTTGTAGAATGCAACATAATCAAATGCCGGCAGATAAACTGCTTGGCTTTAACAATCCTCAGTATGATTTGGCTGCCAAGAGAATTTTGTCAGAGCGGGCAGTAGCGGCATATTTATTAAAAGGGACTGTGCCTGAGTTCAAGGAGGCCAGTCTGGGCGATATAGCAGATAAGTACATCGAAGGCGATATTCGGGTAAGTAATGTGCCTATAAATCCAGGTAAGACGAATACGGTGGCAAAGCCGAAGAAAATAAAGGGACTCCGTAATGAAGTAGGAGATGTCACAGAAGGTTGGACAACTTTTGATGTAATCTTTCATGCGGTCACGCCGGAAACAGGCGAACGTATACGCCTCATTATAAATATAGAGGCACAGAAAACATTTTCAGAATCTACGTTGAAGTACATTCTTATGAAAAGGGCTGTATTCTATGGTAGCAGGCTGATATCGGCTCAGAAAGAAACTGAATTTCGAGGTTCAGATTACAGCGAGGTCAAGAAGGTATATACCATTTGGATATGTATGGAGTCTCCTACGGATAAGAGTGTCATCAATCACTACCGTATGGCAGAGCGTCATTTGGTTGGCAAATATAAGGAACCACAGGAAAATTATGACTTGCTAAATATTGTAATGGTTTACTTGGCACCTGGGCCAGTGCGGAACAGATTGTTGTCCATGTTGCAGGTCATATTCCAAGAAACAACGAAGACTGCGGAAGAAAAAAGTGAGATACTCAGGAAAAAGTTTGATATAGAGGTCACTGCTGAAATGGAAAAGGAGTTGAGAACTATGTGCAACTTGAGCGAAGGCATTTATGAGCGCGGGATGGCGCGAGGAATAGAACTGGGCGAAGAGAATGTTGTAAAAAACTTATGGAAAAAGGGCATGGGGATTGACTTTATTAAAGAAGTTACAAATTGGACAGAAGAACAGATTATGAAGGTGATAAAAAAAGAAAAAGCTTGAAAAATAGCGCATGGTGTTAAACTATGCGCTATTTTTTATGAGGTTGACTGATTAGCAAATTTCACTATATTAAATAAATTGTCGGCGAGGTTCGATTTTCGGTTTTATAAGCTCGAAACAGGAAGGTGAGTAATCGTGTCAAAGAAGAATGATGACTTTTTTATTGAAAAGAAACCATGGTCTATAGTTAAAGATGAATTGCTAGGATGTTATTTAACGCCATATGTGTCAAAGATTTTACATACACACAGGCCTTTGGTCTATGTAGACTGTTTTGCCGGTAAAGGGAAGTTTGAAGATGGAACCCCTGGTTCTCCCATAATTGCGATGGATATTTTCAAAAATGCGCTTTCTACAACGAAAATTAAAGGAGATGT
>NZ_VTOZ01000027.1:0-43244 GCF_008271345.1 Pseudoselenomonas caprae | reverse complement strand
GTCGTAGGTATAGGCCAGCAGTATCCTGCCGCTGGCTTTCTTATTGAGCGGCAAGCCGTCTTTGTCGTATGTGTTACCTTTTTGATGAGGTTCCTTTCCGCATCGTAGAAAAGCCGTTCCACGCCGCCATCGGGATAGTGGGTACGGATTTTGCGGCCATCGGCATCGTAGTCATAGGTGGTGTCAGCCCCAGTCTTTGTTTCTTCTTCCCAGGATTTCGGATGGATCTCTTTGGTCAGGCGGCTTTCGCCGTCATATTCTTTGGCATAGATATATCTACTACAATATGGTCAAATATATCACAGCAGAAACTGCGCTCTCCAAATTTACTTTTGATGTCCCTAAGTAATGTAATTGCTCCGCGTCTCATGGGCCGATTGAAATAAAAATACTTGCTGCCTGTTATTGGATAATATCCTAATATTATAAAAAGGCCACAAGTCTTCTTATGGCCTTTTATAACATTTTTCAAGAACTATTTATTCATTTTCATTTGTCCTAATATAAAGTCAATGCTTCGGCTAAACATATCATAATCTTCATCTTTTATTTCTTCCAGCAAATCAATTATATACTTTCTATTTTTTTGTGGTAAAGCATCCATTACACTTGGAACCTTTTTTATTTCCTCCTCATCATTAAGTATTCTGTATAAAATAATCTTACTCCAATTTCTAGCTTCCTTCATATGCTCTATCCCCACAAATGTCCAATATAAATTATCTCCTCCTATACTTTCAATCGCATGAACCAACCCAAACATTACTTCCTCATCTTCAGTATCATCATAAAATCCAATGCACATATTAACAATATATTTAGGATTATTATATGAACATATTTCTGCTATTGTTTTTTCATATAATGCAACATCACTCTCTGTCATCAGTTCTCGAGTTTTATATAATATCGTTTCCATTTCTTTAATATCCAAAAACATCATCCCTATTTCTTTTAACATCTTATACGCGACGGATTTCTACACGTTAATATTACATGCAATTCCCTTTATCATTTTAAATTATATTAGAATTTAAATCTTTACACCAAGTAGGCGTAATGCTATCAAGTCTTACTTTATCAGCAACAATTATCAAGCCATTACCTGCTTCTAATAAAACACAACTTCCTTTTGTTTCAATCTTAAAAGACTGTATTACATAAGTTTCCATTATTTCCACCTTTCTTATATTCTCCAAGCAAAGCCAATAATATACATATGTATCATTCAAATAACCATCTCGGGACATATCAACTGATTTTTTTATATATCCTCCAACCATAGCATTTCTATTTGAATATTTCACCGAATCTATTAGGCAATCTTCAATTAAAACTGGATTGATAAAAATGTCATGCAATGTTTTAACATCTTTACGCCCTGCTATTTGTTCCAATTCACGTATCAATCATAACACCTCTTATTTCTTTTATTGCCAAATAATTATTATCAATTTTTTCTCTTCTATTTTCCACATAATAAGAATACTCAACTGGGCATATTATCTCTCCATCCATCTCGCCATCTAGTTTTATAGTTATCTGACTTTCAGATTGTCCTATAGTTATATTACTTTCACATTCATCCGACGAAACAATATGAATACCTGATATTTTTAATATTTCTAATACAAGCTCTACCCCATTAACTTCCCTTGCTACCCACTTAGGCGGTATATTCTTGGGAACACCTTTTATAATCACACTCAACTGTGCAGATGAAATATATTTTTCATCTTTCCTAAGATTTACATTTAATGATTGTATTTTTATTCCTTTTAACTCAGGTATTTCTCCTCCATAAAGTTTTTCGATAAAAAAGTGTTTTTCAGTGATTTTATACCATAAGATTTCATCTTTTTTTATATCCATAATGTTTTAAAGCCCCCTCAACTGTACCTGTATGTGGATTATTTTCCGGCCTTACATTAAAATGAGGTCCTTGACTTCCCTTACCATCCACAAATACATGACCATCTTGATGTTCTTGTATTATAATCGTTTCACCACGATTGTTTTTATAATAATATTGGCGTGACCAAATAAGTTGACCATTCTTACCTTTTCTAGCTTCTCCAAATTCATCATAATATTTTACACGCTCAACTTTAACAGGCTGACTAGAAACATTAATCCCGGCATCTCGTTTAGCATGTCTGAACGCTGCTCTCCTTGATTCTTCAACAGGATTCTTATAATACCCACTCGGATCATAATAATCCACGGGGTTATTTGCGCAATACGCGTAGAGATTCAGCCCATCGCCGTGATATTCGTCTTCCTGCGTGAATCTGGCGATTGCGGGATTATAGAATCTTGCGCGCAGGTAGTATTGCTGGGTTATTGGGTCTAGCTGCTGGCCGGTGTATTGGTAGCGGTTTGGGATTCGTTCTTCCGCTTCTATTGTATTACCGAAAGCATCGTAGGTGTAGCGATTTTTTACTTTTCCTTCTGCATCCGTGAGGAAGATGGTACTTCCCTGTTCATCACTTGCATAGTGATACCATGTTTTCTCCGGTTCGGATTCCATAGCCCAAAGGTCACTTGTCCGAATCAGGCGGGTGATATTGCCGTCCTCTTTTTCTGCGATTACTTCCTTGTTCTCATTGAAGATAAACTGTACGAGTTTGCCGTTTTCTTCCATTTCGCAGCGCAGGCCTTCGGCATCGTAGCGGTTTATTTGCGTTATACCAGCTTTCGTCGTTACCTTGCTGGTTCTGCGGAAGGCGTCGTATTCGTAGATGTTGTTGCCGTCTTGGAGCAAATTACCGGCGTTATCGTAGCGATAGGTTTCAACCTGTCCGTTGACAGTTTGACTTGTCAATCGGTTGTTGACATCGTAGATATACTGCTCCTCGATGTCTTTCGCCGTTCTAGTCAGCCGATTCCCCGCTTGGTCGTAGCTGAATCGCTCCGTATAGGTCGGATATTCAGCCTGTTGTAAGCGGTTCAGGCTGTCATAGGTGTAGAGCGTCTTACCCGCAAGCTCACTTTTCTCGATGCGCTGGCCGTTGCCGTCGTAGCGGTAGGTGTTCTGCGCAAGGACTTTATCGGGCGTGGCTACCGTCAGGCTCGTTATATTCTTATCCGCATCGTAGCTTATATCCTGCCACATGCCGTTGGCGTGAGTTATCTTTTGGATGGCGCCATCGGCATCGCGGGTAAATTTGACAATTGACTTGTCAAGTTCGTTGCATATGTCAACGAGTTGATTTGACTTGTCAAATCGGTAGTTGACTTTTCGGCCCGTGATGTCTGTCTGACTGGTCTTGCGGCCCAGTTCGTCATAAGTATAGGCCAAAAGCGTTTTGCCGCTGGCTTTTTTGGCAAGCAGCAGACCGTCTTTGTCGTAGGTGTAGCGGTAGTCCATACCATTGGAGATAGCGGCGGTCAATTGCCCATTGGGTGCATATTCATAGCTATTGCGCAGATTGCCTGCCTTGCGCTCGATAAGACTGCCGTAGACATTCCACTGGTACTCATTCGTTATACCATTTCGGTCTTGGAATTGGATTAGTTTTCCGTCGGCAGTGAAAAGATACTGCTCCTGACTGCCATCTGGATAGGTTATGGCTTTCAGCTGGTTGTTGTCATCGTATGCATAGATGCGTTTATTGCCATTGCCATCCACGGCTTCGATGATATTACCCGCAAAGTCATAGGCGTAGTTTTCTTTGCTGCCATCCGCTTTGCGGATTTCCGTGATGCGGCCCCAGCTGTCGAGAACGTAGCTCGTTTCATTGCCGTTGCCGTCAACGATGCCTGTGACATTGCCCTGGGCATCGTAGTGATAGGCCTGGCTGGCACCGCCCTTAGTTTCGATTCTTGTCTGCCAGCCTGCGGCGGTGTAGGCGTAGCTTGCGCCACTGCCACCAGCGGTCTCCACCTTGATGCGGCGGCCCGCACGGTCGTAGGCGACGGTTTCGAGCAGCTTGCCATCCGTACCGATGACTGCTGTCAGCCTGCCAGCGCTATCGTATTGATAGCGGTACGACATATCTTGCGGCAGCTGCCGCTCCGTGATATTTCCTTCTTTATCGTAGACAATTTTCTGCGTGCGGCCTTCACTGCTGATTTCTTCGGTCCGCTGGTTCATCAGGTTGTAGGCGAATTTTTCGTCGCGGCCGCAATCATCTGTAATGCGGATGATGTTGCCTGCCTTGTCGTAGGCAAACCGCGTCGTATTTTGCTGCCCCGAGGCGTTATCCACTACCGTTTCGGAAATCAGCCTGTCCATAGCATCATAGGCGCGTTGGATTTTGCTGCCGTCGGGTAATTCTATCTCCGTGATGTTGCCATCGGCATCGTAGGCATAGCTGGTTATCGCCCACCACTTGCGGTTACGCTTGGGATTGCGTTTTTCTGCCCGCTCCAGCAGGCGGCCAGCGGCATCGTACGCGTACTTGATGTACTGCGTTTCTTCGCCGTTGATTTTCCTTTTCTCCTCCGTCCGCTTGCCGATGCTGTTGTAGGTGTATTTGACCTCCGCGCCAAGGTTGTCAGTCACGCGAACCAGCCGGTTCTGTGCGTCGTATTCCTTCCGGATAGTCCGCGTCAGGCCGCTGGCACTTGTTTCGCTTTGGGGCATCAGCCAGGTCTTTTCCTCCGTGATGTTGTTGTTCGCATCATAGAGCCAGCGCCGCAGGCTGTACTGGATGGCACCGTCTTTTTCGGTTACGGCTTTGCGCTCCTCCAGCTTGTTGCCGGCTAAGTCATAACGATACGTCGTAGCATAGACCATGCCCTCCCGGCTCGCCATAAGCTGGCCAGCATCCTGATGGTAGATACAGCGGCCTTTGGCATCATAGCGGGCCACCTCGATGCGATTGCCATCCGCATCGGTCACGGAGGTACGGTTGTTGCCTGCATCATACGTATAGGTGATACCGGCGCCATCATCTGTTTGCGCGTCATAGTGATTCGGCGTTACCTTTTTGATGAGGTTCCCTGTCGCATCGTAGAAAAGCCGTTCCACGCCGCCATCGGGATAGTGGGTACGGATTTTGCGGCCATCGGCATCGTAGTCATAGGTGCTGCCAGCCCCGGTCTTTGTTTCCTCATCCCAGGATTCCGGATGGATCTCTTTGGTCAGGCGGCTTTCGCCGTCATATTCTTTGATATAAACAATCCCCAGCGGACTTTCCGTGCGGATGGGGTTATCCATGCCGTCATAGGCATAGCGCCAGCAGCGCGAATCCTTGCGGGCATTTTCATTGGGACTGTATTCCCGGCACAGATTCCCCATCAGGTCGTAAACTGCCTCGTAGCTATTCCCCAGCGCATCGATATCCGCTACGATATGGTCGAACATATCATAGCCGAAACTGCGCTCTCCAAATTTGCTTTGGATTGCCATCAGCCGGTTGACGGCATCATACTCATAGCGGAATTCATCACCGCAGGGTGTCACCATGACATACGGCACAGGCAGGCTATCCTGATACTCATAGATTGTTTCCTGACCGTTTACCTTTTTGCTGCACATACGTCCCCTATAGTCGTATGTGTAGCTTTCCACCTGCCAGCTGCCGGCCGACTGCTTCGTGCGCTTCTCTTCCAGCCAGCCCTGCTTCGTATAGCGGCAGCAGATTTCCCCGCCCAGATTATCCTTTATATGCAGGCACTCTCCCTGTTCGCCATAGGTATATGTCGTAATCAGGCCATCCGGACGTTCCTCTTGGAGCAACTGTCCCTGCGCATTGTACGCGCGCCGCGTCTCACGGCCCAAGCGGTCTTTCTGATAAATCTGGTTCTCCCAGGCATCGTAGCCAAAGGCCTCAGTCGTACCATCGGGATAATCGATGGCCTCCACGAGCTGCTGCCGGTTATAGTGGATGGTCAGCCGCTGGCCCGTATGCACCTCAGTATAGGTATTCTGCCGGTTCTGCGGGTCGTAGAAATAGACATATTCACCGCCCGTTATCATGGCCTGACGCGTCACGCGGCCATCGCGGTCATAGGTGTTTTTTACATACGTCTTACCATTAAGATCCGTTACCGTCAAAATCCGCCCGGCGTCATCGTAGGTATAAACGAAACTGCCCCATTCGGAATAGATGACCTTCGTCAGCAAATCGCCAGCGTATTCATAGCGGAGCACGCGCCCCAAGGGATCTTTTATGGTATGTATCTTATCCTGCGCATAGGTAAACTGGACTTCCTGCCCGCAAGCCAGCGTGATATGGTCGATAAAATCGCCCCGATAGCTGATGGTCACCGGTGCCTGCTGATTCGTCTGCATCGACATCAGCTTGCCCTTTTCATCAAAGGTATAGCGTTTGCGCTTGGCAGGAACAGCCAGCTGATATCCCGCCTCAGTCTCTGTCAGCTGCAGGGCCTCACTGCCGCCGCGCTGATTCTGCCAGCTGCCGTCCGCCTGACAACGGAACTTCTCCAGATGCAGATCAGGCATCAGCACGGTAATATGGTCATCGCTTCTTGACAGGCACATGCCGACACTAATCAGCCAGCGGCTGCCGAGATGCTGGCCCTTATTCTCATATAGCGACTCATAGCAGCGGTTCAGGACGAAATCCTCGCCGAGATCTTTGAGCACCATATCGGTCATTTCTAAAACAAAGCTGCCAGTAACCAAATCAACAGGGTCGCCCCCCACCTTTTTAGCTATTGCCTTGGTTCCATTCCACACTTTCCCGGCTCCTTTTTTCACGCCGTTCCACGCTGACTTGGCGGCCTTTGCTACCTTTCCACCTTCCAATGCCCCTCGCAATTTCCCAGCTTCTGGCATAGATTTGACCGCATCTTTTACTGATTTCAACACATCATCCGCAGCTCTTTCCATCAGTTTACCAGTGTCTACAACAATTCCCTCAGCTCCCTTCATGACATGTTCAACGCTTTTCAAAATCCCCTTGACCGCATCATCGACCTTATTCATCACTTCGGCAGCTTTGACAAGCCCTTCGCCTACTTTCACCGCAGCTTTGCCGACCTTGCCGAATTTTTCTGCGGCCTTGAGTCCCTTCGCACCAGCCTTAAGGCCCTTGGCCATATTGCCCGGTCCCGGGATAGCACAAAAGGCGTCCAATGCAGCCATTGCCCAATCACCTTTTTTTATATCCTGATAGGCATCATAAACACTCATAAGATTGCCTACTACCGGAATCATACTGGCACCAGCCCACAGCAACTCCTTACCGACATCCAAAGCAACTTGATTTGCCTGCTCCGCATCCATATGGTCAGCGGCGATCTCATGCGCGCCTTTGATATAGCCACTCTGCTCGAATACCGGCGTATTGATTTCGATAACGCCTTCTTTGGCAATCACGATGCTGCTTGCTCCGACCTGCATAGCCACGGCGTCCTTGCCTGTCGCCTGGATGATGCCAGCAGCGGGAGTATCGGCTGCCTCGGGACTTGGTTCAGCCGCAGCATGTGTCGTACCCGTAGCGGCATCACATGCCTGCGCCTGCCCAGAGGCCACGACCGGCTCAGCAGCGGCACTGCTGGCTTTCAGCGCATCGACGTCGGCACCGATTTCGGCATCACTGCCCATATCGACGGGGATATTGTCCCCGCCATGAGCCGTATAGTCTGCCATGCCCTGCTCATAGTCTGCGGCTGGCTGGCCGTGCTGCTCCGGCGTCTTGCTTTGCGCTGCCTGTACCGTGATATCGCGGTCGGCCCAAAAGCTAATGTCCTGCGTCGAGTGAATGCTTATACCCGCTGAATCGCTCATATCGATTTCCGATGTATTGACACCCTGACGGCCAGCTTGCAGGATGACACTGCCTGGCTGGAATTGCAGCAGATTATTCGTGCTCGTCAGCGAGCGGTTCTCCGGCGTATCATAGTCGCTGTTGCCCTCCGTCGAGGCCCTATGACTGCCCTGCGCCATCTTTTTGCCATTTTCCTCAAAGTAGACAAATACCTTATCGCCCACATCGGGCATAGAGTACATATAGTTATTGACAACATTCTCATAGGGAATCCAGCAGGCCTCCTCCTCAGCCTGCTCTGCATCCACATCGAAATGCACCTTGACGTTCGTGCCATCCACGGCTAGAATCCTGCCGCCCAGGTACCTTCCCCGCTGTGCATCCCGTTGCTGCTCGTCGGCCGCCACACGGCAGCCTTCTTTATTGACGACCTCCAAATGGTTGACGAGCATTCCTGCCAAGGCCTCGATATGACTGCGCATGACGATTTGATCGCGCGGGCCATTTTTGATGCCATAGCCTGCCCCCAGCGTCAAATCTGGCGAATCAATCGTCGTCACCGTATAGTAGCATGGCGCGGTAAAATCATCGATATTTTGCTTTACGCCGCTGCATTTTCCCAGCAGCACCTGCTTACCCAGAACATGATCTTCGATAGACAGCTCCCTCTGCCGGAAGGGGATATAGCCCAGACTGATCCGTATCCCGCAGCTCTTGGCATCCGCAAAGGTATAGCGGCCTGTGCTCTCCGCCAAGCGGCACAGGAACTCCCAATCCGTCTGCTCTTCCTGATAGACCAAACGGGACACGGTTTCATCTGCCTGCACCTGCACGTCGGCTTTATACGGCGCAGCGATGTTGCCTGCAATGCTGCCCAGCGTCTTGCTCTCCGACTGGAAGGTACGCGACTGCTTCCCGATATCGAGCAGATACGAGCTCGTGTACAAGACCAGCAGCAAGCGATTCTCCCCCGCTTGACTGGTCAACTGGCAGCTGACGATGACACCATGAAAAAGCACCGCATCCCCAGCAGTGACCGTTACCGCTTGCTGCTCTAAACGCAAAACATCCTGATTCCCAAACGCTTCATCCATGCACAAAAGCAGCCGGCACTTGCCATGCTGCCCCGCCTGCTCGCAAATCTCTAACTCCTCAATTCTCCGATACGAAATACCTGAAAGCCTAACCCACCCCAGCGGAGTTTGCTCCATAATGAACCTTCTTTCTTGTGTACACGAAAATCTAATCCAAATAAACTACATTCCTTCTAGTCTTCTTCATCCTCATCTTCTAAATAAGGCGAAATGATATGTTCTATAAACAATCCGTTCTTATCGATAGATTTATAAATATCAATTATTGTACGAATGGTATAGTTTTGTTTGAACACGATATACATATAATAGTCATAGCCAAAGTGCACCTCGACATTATCATCGATTAATTTGCACCACAATTCTTCCCTTAGGATTGCTCTTGCCAGCCTGTCCACTCCGTCCTGGGTAATCGCATCATTTTCATGCCATCTATCATCATCTTCATCAAAAAGTTCCAAACCATTTATATGCAAAACCAATGAAGGATATATTTCATATAGCATCCTAATAACATTTAAGTAGCTATTTTCAACTGCCAGATACTGTTCCTCCGTCAGCACCTCGCCCCAAAACTCTCTACCAATGTCATAGTACGATATCCATTCCTCTCGCTGGTAAAACCCGTTTTCATCCCGATATTTCAAGTCATATTTTGATACTCTTATACTAATCATTACAATCCCTTATCAGCACCAACATACAATAAACTAACTTCCACAAATGGCATGTCATATTCTATAAAAATAGCCAAATTATCCCGTCGATAGTGAACACCATCTTTATTTTCTATCCGTTCCCATCCTGTCGATGTTAATTTCTCTTGATAATATTTTTCTATTTGCTCTTTCGCTTGACTGACTTTATATTTCTTTATTATCGCGATAGTTTTGTACTTTTCATAGCTCTTATCGCCTACTTCTATCACATCAGGCGGTATTGCACATTCTTGAAACATACGTCTCTCTTCTTGTTTGCGTGCATCATAAATATCATGATTAATAAATACTTGTCCTATCCCCGTCAAAGCCAAAAACAATAACACAGCAACTATATATTTCATTTTTCGACACCATCATTAAATCAACATACAAAAGGCAACCAACTCAAAGCCTCACATATACAAGCTTTACATTTTTCTATATATCTTTATCTTCTCCAACATACAGTACTCTAACTGTAACCTTTGGAATTTTGATATAAATCTTTATTCTTAAATCCCCACGCGTGTACACAATTCCTTTTTCTGTCACTTCTTTATTCCATCCATTAGGCTTGAACTTTTTGTCATAGTATTCTTCCAATGATTCTTTTGTGTTTTTTACGTGATATTCCTTTATAATATAAACTGACTTAAATCTATCAAAGCTATCATCTTTAATTTCCTCACTATCGGGAGGTATCGCATATTTTTGAAACGCTGACCATTCCTCTTGTTTACGAGCGTCATAAACATCACTATGAAATATTATCGTCCCCATGCCTTCAAATATGAACAGAATGAATATCAATGTGATAATATATTTCATTTTCTCAACTACCTCTTTCTGTATTCACACTATCCATCCTATCAACCTATCCGGCCACTCTTCCAATTTTACGTATTATATATCATTGTCATCTCCTATATAAACCAACCTTACCATTGCTTCTGAATTCTCGATATAAACTTTTATCTTTAACTCATCACGTACAAACCCTATACCTTTTTCTACCTTTACCTGTCGCCACCCCGCAGCTTGTAATTTCGTTTTGTAATATTTTTCCAATTCTTCTCTCGTAGCCTTTACACGATATTTTTTTACAATAAATACTGTCTTCAGCCTTTTTATACTGTTATCACTTATTTCCTCGCTATCCGGCGGAATTGCATATTCCTGAAACACTTGCCATTCTGCTTGTTTACGAGCCTCATATGTATCATAATGCAAAAGGACCGGTCCTATCCCTGTAAGCGCAAAAAAAACTAAAACTGTTAGTAAAATTTTCATATTTATTTCTCCCACTGCGACAATACATCATCATATTGAGTTCTTTCATATAAATTTCCAATGTATTCAACTTTTCTTACACTCCCATTTACTCCAATACTAGGTAAAGATATTTTCACTTCCCCTCCCTCAGGCCCTTCTGGCCAGGTTCCTGATATTCCCACTTGAATACCATTTGATTGGTCTATACCTATCGATGTCCCCTTTATTGTCGATATATAATCCTCAGTATCTACACATTTTTTTAATTCAGGTATGTTCCCCTCGCCAACCGATATTTGAACTTTTCCAAACGATACACCACGTCCTACACCTACTTCCCCCAAATCATATATATTACCTTTGCAATCATACATAACCCCCACACCAGCAGAAACATTGCCAAATACATTAGCACCAACTGTTGCCACACAATAATCGCCTGTCATTTCTTCAGGTTTAGGCGCCAGCCCCATTCCTATCATTTTTTTCAACGATTCTTTGACAAAATCCGCATGTCCCGTACCAGTTCTATCATTGTCTTCCCACTCACCAGTATCCGAGTCCATAGAATCCCCCATGCCGTCTTCGCCCATATAGCTGGAGTTTGAGTTTTCCTGTGCTTCTTGCAGTTCCTGCGCTTTTTTCTCGGCGTCTTCCTGTTCCTGCATTTTCTTCTGTACGTCTGCTGGCGGATCGCAGAACGATATGGTGCCACCGTACATGCATTTGAGCTTGCTGTTTTCGGTCAGCGCCGGGGCCCCTTCAATCAAATGCTTCTTAGCCGTCGATTCCCATACCTTTGGGGTCAGCGGCCGGCATTGGCCGATTACCTTGCAGGAGCAGTAGCCACGGATATTCTTGTTCTCGCCCTCGTATCTATGGTCGTTGGCATTGAGCAGCGGATAGCCTGTCGTCATGGAAATCACGCCGTGATCGACGGGCAGGTTGATGTACTCCTCCCGCGAGCCTTTGTCGCACTTGGTAAAGTGATACGCCGTCATATATTCCTCAGCCATTTTTTCACCTGCTTTCTACAGAAGTAATTGTCAGCCCCATTGCCCCCTGACGCAGAATGGCCTCCACGGCGGTCAGCGAGGCCAACCATAGCTGGCCGCCCGCCAGCGTGATATGCAGGAAGTGCCGGTTAGCGAGTTTCTCGCGCCGCAGGATGGGCGTAACCACCCGCCCCAGTTCCTGCTTGGTCTCCGCATGCAAGGCATCTTCCTCGGAGGGCAAAAACGGCACCCAGTAAAGCGGCATCGGCGCATCCAACCGGTTCTGCTCCTCAAAAAACTGCACCGACTTGCCGCGCAGCTCAGGCTGGAGCTGCTGCCATAGTTCAAACATTGCATTTTCCAGCATAAAAGTCGGTGCAAACAGGAAGTCGGGCATAAACATCGGTTCTTTGCGCGCATAATGCGTGACCGTATCCTCCAGGCGCAGAAAGCAATCGCCCCGCATGATGGGCGGATATTTCCTGCCCGTAAGTTCCGTTGCCTGTATCACATGATGGACAGACGTATCCTCTTGCAGCCAATACCACGGTTCAATCATCCTCTGCCTCCTGTTCTACCTGGATAAATCCTGCCTGCTCAAGCTGGCACTCGCGCAGGGTTACCTCATCCTGCCAATCATCGCTGAACCGCGCCCACTGCAAGTCACACCGGTCAAACACGCATTTTTTCCACTGGCACTGCTGCCAGCGTGCCCCTGGATATAGCCGTACCAAAGGCAGCGCCTTCGACTCCGGATTGGCGTTGCAGCCCGTAAAGGTGCAGTTATAGAACTGGCAGTCCTCAAACCGCACCGCAGCCAGACAGCAGTCCGTAAACGTTACATGATAAAACCGGCAGCCCACGAAAAGAGCATCCGTCAGATTCACCTGCTCCAGCTGTACCGTCTCCCAGCGGCATTCCCAGAATCTCGCCTCGGTCAAATCCTCCTGACGGATTTCCCGGCCGCGGTAGATGCACCGGCGAAAATCCACAGCCACCAGGCTTTTGGCCCCATGCAGGAAAATATCCTGAACCGGCACGGTGCGGTATAGCGGCTCCTGCCAGCCACGGTACTGGCCTAAAGACAGCTCGAAATTCTCCGGCCGTTCCAGCTCCGCCAGCTTCCCCTGCAGCAAAAGCTCTCTTGCCCAATAGTGCCAGTGACGGGTCAATAGATATACCACCTTTTCGATGGTCTTTGGGAACAACCGCTGTATCGCCGCAGCGGAATAATAGCGAGCAATCCAGCCCTCCCTAGCCAGTGCCTGCTGCACAAACGGCGTCCAATGCACCAGCAGTTCACTGACATCGATTGACGCCGTCAGCCATGGAGCATGCGAATACCAGGCCTCATCGCCAAAGAACTCCACGCGTACCTGGGGCTTTTCCAGATAGATAGAGCTATATAGCAACGAACAGGTCAGGTAGCGGCAGGGCAGGCTTTTGCCCGCCTGTTTTGCCTGCTGCTGCACGGCTGCTGCCTGATGCAAAATATCCGTCATGGCCGCCTGCCATTTCTGCCTGCACTTTGCCTCGCTGTCCCCGAGCCATTGATTCATCGCCTGCAGCATCTGCCGCTCGCTATCGTCATAGGATTCCTTTTTATATTCTTCCAGCGAAGAAAACATTGCCTTGCTCCTCCTTAGGTTATGATGACATTCTTGGCCCCTAGCACGACCTGGTCTTTCTTCATGGCCAGTTTCGAGTCGCCTGCCTGCAGGGTAATCCCCTCCTTGGCCAGCAGCGTCAGTTTTTTCTCCGCATTCAGCGTGACATTGGCATCTGACGACACATGGATATCCTGGGAAGAAACGATCTTGATGCCATCCCCCTGTGTGAGGTCGATAAAGATGCTCTGATGCTGGCACATGATGTAGATGCCGTCATCGGTCAATAGGATCTCCTTGCCCCCTGGTGCCTTGAAGCTCTTATTACGCGTGTTCGCCGGCGGCGAGGCGTTGATGGAGCTGGCCGCAAAGGCATCTGTCTCATTCTTGGAGGGAAACATGATGCGCACATAGTCATCCTTTTCCGGCATGACATACCAGCCGCTGCCATCACTGCTGGAATACGCCGTCGAGTACGGGAACCACCAGTCACTGCTGCTATCGTATTCCGGGTCGATTTCAAAGAGATGTGCCTGTATCTGGTCACGCTTGACGGCCTTGACCTGTGCCTTTAGCACACGGCCAGCGCAGTTGGTGTTCTTTTGCACAGGAGCTACGAACCCCGTCGCTGCGGTCAGCGAGTACGTCATCTGCATCAAGCCGTCTGTAAGCTCGGCATCCACCGTACGGATGCGGTATTCCTTGCCGCCCAGCTCGACCTTATCCCCGATCTGCCCATAGTCGTAAGAGCGCACCGTCAGCGCCGCAAAGTCCTGACGCATGACTTTGTTGCCATCCGCCAGATAGTTCTGGCTGACGCGTTGGAAATTCTTCTCCGAACGCCCATAGCTGCAGCTGGCCGTATCGATGGACAGCGTCCGGCGCGGCGCCGGCAGGCCAAAGTATACCAAGGGCCTCGCCGCTGTGATGTCTGCGACGACCGGCACGTTGAACCGCGACGCCATGCGTTTGGTGAACGCCCAGTTGGTTTCATCCAGCTGCAGGATCAAGCCGCCGATAGCCTGGTCACTGCCCGTCACCTGCAGGGTACCTGCCTCCCCATAGGCCTGCTGCAAAATATCACCGTACCCTTTGCCCGTATTCTGATAGCTGCACGAACACTTGCGGATATCCAGCTGATAGCTCTTGTCCATAGCCTCTGCCACGAGCTGGCAGTACTCTGCCTGCTGCTTGACCTGCAGCGAGGTAACGATGCCGTCAAAGAACGTCACCTTCTCCGCATCGCCGCTCACGATTTTCAGTTCCCTGCCAGCCTCTGCCCGCTTGATGTACCGCTGGCCCAGCTCCGCAGGCACCTCGCCCACCACGCGCGCCGTGCCATGCTCGTTAGGCTCATGGTGGATTGTCACCTGCAGGAGCCGCGCAAACTCAAGCCCCTCCACCTGGATATTGGTATGCTGGATGCTCATGATTCCCCGCCTTCTTTCTTCGTCAGATCACAATAGGAACCGATGATTTCCTCCGCCATCGGCAGCATCCACTCGCTGTCCTTGAGCGAAAAATGCAGACTGCCGACAAGCATGTGCCCACCCAGCGAACTCAGGAACATGATCTGATAGACCTTCTCCAAAAGCGTCTCATGCGCATACGCCAAAACGCCCAGCGGAGCATTCTGGGCCTGCATGATTTTTGCCGACAGCAGCTGGGCGTTATGGGCGCTATAGGGAAATACTTTTTTCATGATGTCCATGCCTGCATCGAGCTGCGCATCTGCAAGCCGCGTCCCGGTCAGCTTGAGCCCCACGACAAAGCAGCCCTGCTCGTTGCTATAAAGCTCGCCGGGTGCATCGCTTACCGCATAGAGCTTACGCCTAGTGGCCTCATCAAGCAGGACAAAATCTTCGGGCATGACCAGCGAAACCTTGCCGTCCAGGACAGTCTTTCGTGAAAAGACCGTCTTGCGGTCATGCAGCATTACGCATGGATCATAGATGGATGGTTTATTTACATTACTCATGTCTTCCTCCCGGAAATCGTATCTATCATAAGTGAAAGCATTTATCACCTTCCTATCGTACTACTGCATACCAAGAAAATTCTGAGAGCAGTATGGCATTTCGATTAAAATAAAAAAAGTGCTGATGCACAGTGAATCTTCACTTGTGCATCAGCACTTTTGTCTCTATCTATCGTCTTATGCTTCCTTGAGCTTGCGACGAATCTTATCCTGATTCAGTTTTGAGAGGCTGCCAGCCATCCCCAGCACGTACAGTCCATTCTTGAGCCTCAGCAGGATTCCTGTCCTGCCATTATCCGTCTCAATCACCCCTTTCATCTCGGAGTCCTCAGGTAAAGGTCTGTCGCCCCAGAACAACGACTTTGACATGTTTCTCACTTTGCTGATCCTCATACTGTAACCTCCCATAATTTAATTGTCCGGCAAGCATGTATCCTGCTTACCTGGTTACTCTTCGGCAAAAGATTTTGTTCTCCTGCTGTAACTGTCCTAATTCTAAAACGATTTACTGAATTCTGGCTGAATTTACGCTATAATGGAGATTAGAAAACACGAAAGGACTGTACGCATGAATATTGCAATCATTACCGGCGCCTCCAGCGGACTTGGCCGTGAGTACGCCCGCCAGCTCGCCCAGGATGACTCCATCGAAGAATTTTGGCTGATTGCCCGCCGCGAGGAGCGGCTTACGGCCCTCAAGGAAGAGCTGGCCCCGAAGGCCTGCCGCCTTTTCCCGCTAGACCTCACCCAGATGGACAGCTTCCCCCGCATCGAAAAGCAGCTGGCTGCCAAGACGGGCCTGGAAGTCCGCTGGCTCATCAATGCCGCTGGCTTCGGCCGCATCGGCAGCTGCTCAGAAATCGATACCGCTACGACCGCCCGCCTGGTCGATCTCAACTGCCGTGCGGCTGTCACGCTGACGCAGCTTGCTCTGCCCTTTATGTCAGCGGGCAGTCATATCCTTGAGATCTGTTCTTGTGCCGCCTTCCAGCCGATTCCTTTTCTCACGGCTTATGCAGCCAGCAAAGCTTTCCTGCTGAGCTACAGCCGTGCACTCGGGCAGGAACTTGCACCACAGCATATCGATGTCACGGCGGTCTGCCCGTACTGGATCAAGGATACGGAGTTCATCACTGAGGCCCGCAAGACTGACCGGCAGGGCCTTTTCCACAGCCTGCCTTTTGCCAGCACGCAGGCCGAGATTGCCGAGCGCTCGCTGCGCGCCGCCCGCAATCATATCAAAGTCTGCACGCCGGATGTCATCTCCTTCCTGCACCGCATCTTCGCTTCAATCCTGCCGCATAGTCTGTTGATCCAGGCCAGCGAGCTCTACCGCCGCCTCCGTTGAACAACAAAGAGGAGCCTGGGACGAAATGTCCCGGGCTCCTCTTTTGTTATCCGCTTATTTCTTATCCGTCAGGGAATGGCATCCCGAGCAGCAGCTGCAATCCGAGCTGCCACAGCAGTCTTCCTTGCCATCACGGAAATTGCGGTACACGTGACGAACGGCGAAGTACAGCGCTACGGCCAAAACCGCGCCGACAATATAGGTTGCCATATCTATCCCTCCTAGTCGAAATTTCGGTAACCTTTATGTTTCAGTGAGGATCAATCAAAAGCCCAGCAGACGGCCGCCCTGGTAAACCACGAGCGATACAGCCCAGGCAATCACGAACATATAGACAGCCGAGAATGCCATCCATTTCCAGCCGCCAGCCTCTTTCTTGATCGTACCAAGAGCCGTGACACACGGCGTATAGAGCTGGGAGAAAATCATGAAGGCAAAAGCCGACAAAGCCGTGAAGCTCGTAGCCATGCCCGTATCGAGCATCGTGCCAGCCGACTCAACAGCATCAGCTGCCTCCGTCGATACATCGGCAGCGCCATAGAGGACACCGATGGTTGCGACAACGGTCTCTTTAGCCATGATGCCCGACAGAAGGGCTGCACCAGACTCCCAAGTATCAAAGCCATGGAATACGAACAGCGTCGACATCCAGCCGCCCAGCGTAGCAAGAATCGACTCGTCGATCTCGCACGGGCCCTCGAAGTTGTAGTTCGACATAACCCAGAGCAGGACCGAAGCAGCAAAGATAATCGTACCAGCTTTTACGAGATACCCTTTACCTTTATCCCAGGTCTCAAGCAGTACAGATTTCATATCCGGCATACGGTACGGCGGAAGCTCCAACAGGAACGTCGACCCCTTATCCTTGAACAGCGTGGAGCCAAGCCCCTTGGCCGCTACGATTGCCATGACCACACCGATGATGTACATGGAGAAAACGATATTAGCCGCATTATCAGGGAAGAACATCGCCGCAAACAGTGCCATGATTGGCAGCTTGGCGCCGCAAGTCAAGAACGGCGTAACGAGAATCGAAACCATGCGGTCTTTCTCCGAATCGAGCGCCCTGGCACCCATGACTGCCGGAACACCGCAGCCAAAGCCCATCATCAGCGGCATGATGCCTTTGCCCGTAAGGCCGCAGCGGCGCATGATCGGGTCCATGATGAAGGCGATACGCGCCATATAGCCCGTACCATCGAGGAACGACAGGCAGAAGAACAGCACGAAAATCAGTGGTACGAACGTCAGGACTGCACCAACACCACCGATGATGCCATCGCAGACCAGCGATACCATCCACTCAGCAACGCCGGCATCCGTCAGCGCATCCGTTGCGAACTCAAGGAAATCCTCATTGATCAACGAATCGAGAGCATCCGCAATCGGCTGGCCAATCCACTCAAACGTAATCTGGAAAACAGCATACATGATAGCTAAAAAGAGCGGTAATGCCAAAACGCCATTGGCAAGGATGCGGTCAACCTTCTCCGAGAACGTTGCCCCCATGTTCTTGACCGTAACAGCCTCAGCCATAACCTGGTCAATCAACGCATAACGCGCCTCGATGATTGCTTCCTGCTTAGCATCAGCCGTCTTGTTGCTGGCCTCGATTTCCTGCACCTTGAGGATATGATCTTTGACGAGCTGGCTCGGCTCATAGTTTGCCATGACCGTCGACGTGAATACATCGAGCAGCTTTTTCGTGCTCTTGCTGCTGCGGCCAACAGTCTGGACGACCGGCATTCCCAGAGCATCCTCGAGCTTGCGGCAGTCGATCTTGATGCCGCGGCGCTCCGCATCATCCTGCATATTGAGGTCAATCAGGAGAGGAATGCCTTTTTCGAGCAGCTGTACCGTCAGGAACAGATTGCGCTCGATGTTCGAGCTGTCGACAACGTCCATGACGAGGTCAAGTTTATTGGTCGTGAGATAATCGATGACGATTTTCTCCTCCGGGGAGCGTGCGTTGACGCTGTACGTTCCCGGCAGGTCAACGATGGAAATCGCACGGTCATTGTGGCGGGTATAACCGACCTTCTTGTCGACCGTAACGCCCGGCCAGTTACCGATTTTCTGGCGGGCACCTGTGAGCTCGTTGAATATCGTCGATTTACCGGTATTCGGATTACCGGTCAATGCTACTGCTAATGTTGCCATTTTGTATCAATCGTCTCCTTTGAATTTCTATTTGACTGGTCAATTGACGGGTCAAACTCAGCCGACCTGCTCCACCGTAACCATCTCCGCATCCGCGCGGCGAAGTGCCAGATTGTAGGAGCGGACACCAATCGCGATAGGATCGCCCAGTGGCGCCGAACGCAGGACCTTTACCTTGGTTCCCGGCGTGAGCCCCATGGTCATAAGGCGTTCCTTCAGCTCACTGTCGCCAATCTGCTGGATTTTCAGCGTCATGCCAGTTTTGCCATCTTTCAAAGTCAAATCAAAAACCTCCCCATAAACTCTCATAGCCAGACACTATCGGCCTTGCTGATAATGATATTGTTTATCTTTGAGTATGATAACTCATATCATCTTCAATTGTCAAGGATTATCATTTATATTTGAGACATTTTTTCATTTTCTTTTCATTAAATTCTCATCAATACAAAATCCCCGCTGTTCTGGGCGCAAACACGCACAAAACAGCGGGGATCCGATTATTCGCTTCTATATATATGGCACAGGCCGTCAGTCTCTCACCAGGCCCACCGGCGATAACACCGCCGCTCCCTGACTATTCACGAAAACATCGGCCTTCACATGGAAGACTTCAGCCAGCATGTCCACGGTCAGGATGTCCTGTGGCCGCCCCTGCGCTGCTATGTGATGACCGGTCAATACGGCAATCTCATCAGCATACTGCAGCGCGTGGTTGATATCGTGCAGCACCATGATGACAGTCATGCCATAATCGCGATTGATTTTAGCGACTATGTCCATGACCTCCAGCTGATGGGCAATATCGAGATACGTCGTCGGCTCGTCAAGCAGCAGGATCTCTGGCTGCTGGGCAAGCGCCATCGCCAGAAACGCCCGCTGCCGCTCGCCACCTGATAACGTCTGCACCTGACGCGCCGCAAATTGCTCCGTATGCGTGACTGCCATCGCCCACTCGACCGCCTCGCGATCTGCCTTGGCATCGCTGGCACGAAACCAGCTGCGATACGGAAAGCGCCCGTAGTCTACCAGCTGCTGCACCGTCGTATCAGGCGGTGCCGTCGCGCCTTGCGGCAGGATGGCCAGCCTGCGCGCGATATCCCGCCGTGAAAGCCTGCGGATATCCACCGCATCAAGCTGGACACTGCCCGTATAGTCCGTGCGCAGCCCTGCTGCGGTCTTCAGCAGCGTCGACTTGCCCGCCCCATTCGGTCCGATGATTGCCGTGCGCTTTCCTGCCGCAAAGTCAATCGATAAATCATGCAGGATGTCCTTATGCGCAATCCTGACGCTCAGATTCTTGATGGAAAGTGTCATATCAAAGCTCCCTTCTGAGCAGGAACAGGAAGAACGGCGCACCGAGCACTGCCATGATGATACCGACAGGCAGCTCCACCGGTGCAAAAGCCGTGCGCGCAAACGTATCGCTAAACATCACGACCGCTGCGCCCAAAAGCGCCGCTGCCGGCAGCAGGAAGCGATAGTCCGAGCCCACCAGCAGCCGCGCAGCATGGGGGACAATAAGGCCGACAAACCCCAATAGGCCGACCACTGACACGGCACTTGCCGCGAGCAATGCCGCGACCGCCGTCGCCAAAAGCCGCGTCCGTTCCACGGACAGGCCAAGACCGCGGGCCAGCTCATCCCCGAGCTGGAGAATATTGAGCTGCCGCGCGAGTACCAGCGCCAGCACCAGCCCGGCCAGCGTATAGGGCCAAAGCAGCTCGACATGCGGCCAGCTGCGCGCCGACAGTCCGCCGACCATCCACATCAGCGCACTATGGACCCTGTCACTGTAAAAAATCATCATCGCCGAAATCCCTGCGCCGAAAAAGGCTGACACAGCGACGCCCGCCAGGATGATGCGGATTGGCCGGATACCGTTCTTCCAGGCCAGAAGATAGATGAGCATAGCTGCTCCCATCGCTCCAGCAAACGCCACTGGCATGATAAGCCAGCTGTGTTCTGGCAGTGCGAGCATGATGACAATGCCCGCCAGCCCTGCCCCCGATGATATGCCGATGATATGCGGATCAGCCAGCGGATTTTTCATGATGGCCTGCAAGATAGCTCCCGACAACGACAGATTGATGCCGACAAAGGCGGCAACGATAGTGCGTGGCAAACGGATATTCATCAGGATCTGCTGATGGGTGCCAGCACTGTCCCCTAAAAGCGCAGCGGCAATCTCTGCCAATGGAATGGGAACGGAACCTTTCATTATGCTGATGATGCCGCCCAGACATGCCAAAACGGCAAATACCACTAATAGTGATATCCGCCGCTTTACCAGACGGTCCGATTCAGCCGGCATTTTTTTCATTTGGCAAACACCTCAGGATAAACGCATCTGGCCATCGCCTCGACGGCCTCCGGATAATGGATGCCGGGGCTCAACAGGAAAAGATCCTGCGGCAAATAGTAGACACGCCCCTCACGTACAGCCGCGACCGACTGCCAGGCAGGGCTGCCCTTCATCGTTGCATCCATCTCGCTCTTGATGGCATCCAGCTTGCCCATGCTTGTGACAAAGATGAGCTCCGGATTCTGGGCGACGAGATTTTCCAGACTGTACGGTGCTGCATCGGGATTCTTCTCCAGCGGTGCCGTGCCACTGGCTACATTCTCCCAGCCCAGCATCTTCGCCACCGATCCGGCAATGCTGCCCTCAAGCTGCACCGTAAGGCCCTGGCTTGTACTATGGATGACAGATACGCGGCGCTTGTCCTGCGGAATCTTATCCTTGACCGACTGGATTTTCGCATCCATGTCAGCAATCAGCTTGTCGCCTTTGTCCTTGGCGCCCGTCACCTGCGCCAGAATGCCGACCTCGCGCTTGACATCCTCATAGCTCTTCATATCGAGCACCAAAGTACGGATGCCATTGCTCTCCAGCGCATCGACGAGCTTCTCGTTCATACCTTTATTGACAATGACAAGATCCGGCTCACAGGCCAGCACTTTCTCGGCATCAATCTGATAGACCTTACCGACGCTGGTGAGCTCCTTGGCGTAATCCGGCATCTTGGTCTTGGAATCCGGACGGCCGACAACCAATGCTGCGCCATCGACGGACTCCAATGGCTCCAAAAACGATGCTGAGGTCACGACAATACGCTTCGGCTTTTGGGGAAGCACGACCTCGCGGCCCAAATCATCGGTAATGACCGCATACGCCTTGGCGGAACTGCCGTCCGTGGCAGCAGGCTGCGGTCCACAGCCTGCTGCCAGCATAACCAGTGCCGCCATAAGCAAGAACAGGATTTTTTTCATGATAGAAAACTTCCCTTCTATATATCAACCATCCCGCTTAGTTTTTCCGCGTCAGGATAGTCGATAAGTAATTCAGTTTTTCCTCTTTATGCGCCTCGATGTCCTCGATGATGCGTTCATCGGGAAGACCTGCACGGCTTACGAGCACAGCCTGCTTGGCCATATCGTTGCGGGCCAGCATATCCGTGATTTCAGCGAAATTCTTGTACACCTTCATGAGCACGACATTATCGGCCGACTGCACAGCTTTTTCGACCTTCTCCGGCGAAGCTGTTGCCGGCACGATGCTAAGCACATCGTCGCCCTCAACGATCGGATACCCCATCTGGCTGCCGATTGCCGCAAATGCCGGAATGCCCGGGATTGTCTGGATTTCGATATCTTCATGCTCCAGCAAGCGGTAAACATAGATGTATGTGCTATAAAACATCGGATCGCCGAGCGTCAGGAAAGCCACATTCTTGCCCGCCTTCAAAAGTGCCAGGATTTCCTTCTTATTCGACTCCCAGGCATCGGTATTGTTCTCTGCAAACCCCTTGACCATCGGGAATACCTGATAGACAATCTCGATATCCTTCTTCAGATATGGTTTGGCAATCGAAAGCGCCACACTGCCATCCTTCTTCTCTGTCTTCGGTGCAATCAGCACATCAACCTTCTCGATGGCACGGATTGCCTTGATTGTCAAGAGCTCCGGATCGCCAGGGCCCACACCAATACCATAAAAAATTCCGCTCATACTTCTGATAACCTCCACCTGCTACTTGGTTTACACCATAAAAAAAGCCTTCTCCACGCAGAGAAGGGACTCCACTATACGCCGAATCCCCTCCCCATCGTTCGTAGGTGCGAAAGCCTGCACTTTCACGGTGATTTTCAGACTGGCAGTTCTCCTGACTCTGCCTCATCAAACCTCAAGCCTTCCCAGCAAACTGCCAGTGACATATTATGAGATTCTCCGCATTACAGTGGCGTGACCGTACCGGCATCGCACCGGTTTCTCTATTAAGCCTCACGGCACCCGTCCATTTACAAATTTTACACCGATGCATACGGCCTGTCAATCGACAGCACTGGCACCTTTATGTTCAAATTGCAGAGTGTCCGTAAGCGCAGAAATCAGAAAGAACGCAGAAACCTGCAATTCGGTAAAGCAAAAGCCCGCTGACTCATATCTTGAATCAGCGGGCTTACCTATTCTATGAACTTATTTGAGCATAGCCAGCATCGTACCAGCAGCTACTGCCGTACCGATGACGCCAGCAACGTTCGGGCCCATGGCATGCATGAGCAGGTAGTTGCCCGGTTTTGCCTTCATGCCAACCACCTGGCTGACGCGTGCTGCCATCGGCACTGCCGATACACCAGCCGAGCCGATCAGCGGGTTGATCTTCCAGCCGGACACACGGCACATGATCTTGCCGAACAGGACACCGCCAGCCGTACCAGCGATGAAAGCCACAAGGCCAAGGCCGATGATCATGAGCGTCTGCGGAACGAGGAAGTCATCGGCATTCATCGTCATGCCAGTACCCGTTGCGAGGAAAATCGTAACGATGTTGCAGAGCGAATTCTGCGCCGTATCCGAGAGGCGGTCCATGACGCCGGACTCACGGAACAAGTTGCCGAGCATCAAGCAGCCAAGCAGCGACGCGATTGGCGGCAGCAGCAGGCTGATGACGATTGCAGCAACGATTGGGAAGCAGACACGCTCGAACTTCGTAACCGGACGCAACTGCTCCATGGCCACCTCACGCTCTTTCTGCGACGTCAAGAGCTTCATGATCGGCGGCTGGATCAGCGGAACCAGCGACATGTAGGAGTAAGCGGCTACGGCAATCGCGCCCAGGAGGTGCGGTGCCATCTGGATGGAAAGATAGATAGCCGTCGGGCCATCAGCACCACCGATGATGCCGATAGCGCCAGCTTCCTGTACGTTGAAGCCCAGGAGCATTGCGCCGACGAGGGCGACGAAGACACCGATCTGTGCAGCTGCCCCCAGGAGCAGGGTAACCGGGCGGGCGAGCAGCGGGCCGAAGTCCGTCATCGCACCGATGCCCAGGAAGATCAGCGGCGGGAAAATCTCATTGGCGATACCATAGTGGATAGCCTGCATAAGGCCCGGCTCCGTGAAGAAGCCCGTGCGCGGGAAGTTTGCCAGCACGCAGCCGAAGGCGATCGGCCCCAGGAGCAGCGGCTCAAACTCCTTGACAATGGCCATATAGAGCAGCAGCAAACCCACGAGGATCATGATGCCATTGCCCATGGTGAATGCCGAAAAACCGCTGTCAGCCCAAACCGACTGCAGGGAAACGGCAAATGCATTCAAAAGTTCCATAATATTTCCTCCTTCCCTGCCTTAGCCCCGGTTTGCCATCTGTGCACGGCCGGAATTTTTCCAAGCATCACGCGGCAACGGGCGAATCGCACGAACCTGCTCCATGCCATAGCCATAGCTGGCAATCGCTGCAGCGATGACGGCGACGATCTCCGGGGAAATCCCCTCCTCGGCAGCTGCCGTCCCGGCTGCCGGCGCGCTTTCCACAGGCGCAGCAGCTGCTTCTGCCGGTGCGGGTGCGGCCTCTTCCTGCTTTTCCTGTTTCGGTTTCGTCGGATCGATGATGTGGATCAGATTGATGACAAGACCCAAAACCGTCAGAACCAGGAATACGACCGTCATGTTGATCAGCATGATGATCAAAGGATTCGTTGTTACTGGATGTGACATACACTCACCTCATTCAAATTAAACGATAATGCCTATATTGGGGGCTGTTGGTTAATTTATATTATAGAGGAATTTTCAAAAAATAAAAATATTTATATCGAATTCATATGATAGCCGAAAGTTATCCGAAAATTCCTCTTATCTTTTACCATTTGACTGCTGCCAGCGCCTGGCGCACCTTCTGGGCATAGAGTGCCCGGAAGGCTGGATGCTCACCCAGGCCGCGCATATCCGTCCGCACCGCAAAGCCTGCTGCCACGAGCTGGCTTTGCCAGGAGTCCGGATTGCTGCCGGCCATATCACGCGTGACATGGCTACCGCCGGAGAGGAGCAGCGGGGCCAGCAGCAACTTCCTGCTGCCGCGCTGCCGCAGGCGCTCCCTGACCATCGCCAGGTTCGGCGTATCCATCGGCTCCAGCACGCCGACATGCACCGGCAGCTGGCGGTCATCTGCCACCTGCTGCAGACGCTCATAAACCGGATTGTGCCGGTGCGGCGAGCCATGCCCGAACAGCACGAGCTCTTCCCCAGGCATCAGGCCCAGCGCCGGCAGGACAGCATCCAGCACGCGCCCATAGTCAGCCGGTTCTGCGAACACAGGCTGGCCGACGGCAAGCCCCGCAGGAAACAGCGCAGTTGCCTCATCGGCGGCCGCGCAGACCTTGTGGTCAAACTCCTCGCCAGGCGTCAGGTGAGACGGCTGTACCAGCACACGCGCAAAGCCAGCATCTGCCAGCTGCGTCAGCAGCTCCGGCAGGCTGAAGGCCTGCACGCCCGCAGCCACAAGACGCTTGCGGATAAAATTCGACGTGTACGCCTGATATACCTGCCAAGCGGGAAATTCCTGCTGCAAAAGCGCTGCCGCTGCATCAAGGCTGGCGGCACGCGCAGCTGCATCGCTGACGCCAAAGCTGGCCAGAACCAGCGCCTGTTTCTGACCGGTCAATTTCAGCCCTGCTCTTTCTTGACGACATCGGCGATGCGATGGCAGATGACATCAAGCTGTGCCTGATCGGGGCCTTCCGCCATGACACGAATCAGCGGCTCGGTACCGGACGGACGGACGAGGATGCGGCCATCATTGCCGAGCTCCTTGTTGCCTTCTTCGATAGCAGCCTTGATGGCCTCATTATCTTCCCAGCCCTCTTTCGTTGCGACGCGGACATTTACAAGCAGCTGCGGATACGTCGTCATGAGATTCGTGAGATCCGATGCCTTACGGCCGCTGCGCTTGACCGAAGCCAGCACCTGCAGCGCCGTGATTGGGCCATCGCCCGTCGTGCTGAAGTCCGTGAAAATGATATGACCGGACTGCTCGCCACCGATCTTGTATCCGTTCTTGAGCATGTTCTCAAGAACATAGCGGTCGCCGACCTGCGTGATTTCAACGCGGCCGCCAGCTTCTTTGATGGCCTTGTGGAAACCGATATTGGCCATGACCGTCGACACGACCGTATTGTACGGCAGCGTGCCCTTCTTCATCATATCCTGTGCACACATGACAAGGATGTGATCGCCATCGATGATCTGGCCTTTCTCATCCACACAGAGGCAGCGGTCCGCATCGCCATCGTGCGCAATACCGAAGTCAGCACCGTTTTCAATGACAGCCTTCTGCAGTGACTCCATATGTGTCGAGCCACAGTTCTCATTGATGTTGACGCCATTCGGCAGCGCATGGATGACCTTGACCTTCGCGCCGAGCGAACGAAGCACTTTCGGCATGACCTCATAGGCTGCACCATTTGCACAGTCAAGGACAATCTTCATGCCATCGAAACGCTCCTGGCAGGTGCTCTCGACAAACTCGATGTACTGGTTCAGCAGATCCGTGCGGTATTCGATATGACCGATGCGGTCGCCAGTCGGACGGGCAAAGTTATCATCGTTCTCCAGCTGATGCACGATGACCTCGAGCTCATCCTCGACAGCATCCGGCAGTTTGTAGCCGTCGCCACCGAAGAACTTGATGCCGTTGTCGTGGAACGGGTTATGGGATGCCGAGATGACAATACCGGCTTTGGCCTTGTGGCGGCGAGCCAGATAAGCGATAGCTGGCGTCGGAATGATGCCGGCGAGCATCGCACGGCCACCAGCCGAGCAGATACCTGCCGTAAGTGCCGCCTCGAACATCTCACCGGAAAGGCGCGTGTCGCGGCCAATCAGGATCAGCGGCTGCTCCTCGGAATCCTTGCCGAAATAAATCGTAGCTGCACGGCCAAGGCGATAGGCCATCTCCGGCGTCAGAACCGAATTTGCCTCACCGCGGACACCATCCGTACCAAACAATCTTGCCATAATATAATATCCTCCTATTTCGCAATAAGAAATCGCTATTTAGTATCAACTCTTAATAGTATGCACATTTTTGTCTAAAAATGCAAGTGCCGCTTTCATTCCGTCAACAGCCGCACTCATGATGCCGCCTGCGTAGCCAGCTCCTTCACCCATCGGATAGAGACCCGGCGTGGCCTCAGCCACAAAACTCACACGGTCGCGGCGGATACGGCAGGGCGCCGACGAGCGCGCCTCGATGCCCGTCATGACCGCTCCTTTGTCGGCAAAGCCCGGAATCTTGCGGTCAAACCACGGCAGAGCTCCCGTGAGCGTCTGCGCCATATAATCCGGCAGCAACGCGTGCAGGTCAACGGCCTTGACCCCCGGCTGATAGGTCGGCGTCGTCAGGAACTGCGTGGAGCCTGACGTGCCCCCCAGGAAGTCGCCCACCGTCTGCACGGGGGCATGGTAGTTGCGTCCGCCCAGCTCGAAGGCCAGTGCCTCGAGCTTATCCTGCAAGGCCATGCCCGCCAGCACCTCCTGCCCGAAATCGTCGGGGCCCACCTGCACTAGCAGGGCACTGTTGGCGATGCCCGAATCACGCTTGTAGTTGCTCATGCCATTCGTGCAGACATGTCCCTCAGCCGACGTCGCAGCGACGACCTGCCCGCCCGGACACATGCAGAACGAGTACGCTCCACGGCCCGTCACAGGGTCCTTGTAGGTCAGTGCGTAATCAGCGACCGGCAGGCGCGGATGACCGGCATCCTCGCCATACTGCGCCCGGTCGATGAACTCCTGCGGATGCTCGATGCGCACGCCCATGGCAAAGGGCTTGGCCTCCATGCGGATGCCCTTGCCCAGCAGCATCTTATACGTATCGCGGGCCGAATGGCCGATGCCGAGGAATACCGATGCGGCAGGCAGCCGCTCCTCGCCGTTGACGATCAGCGCTTCAACAGCCCCGGCCGCCGTGAGCTCGATATCCGTAACCTGAGCGCCAAAGCGCACCTGCCCGCCAAGCCGGATGATTTCCTGCCGGATGTTCTTGACGATGCCGCGCAAGAGATCTGTGCCGATATGCGGCTTATGCAGGTAGCGGATTTCCTCAGGAGCCCCCGCTGTGATGAACGCCTCGATGACATCCTGCATATGTACGTCGTTGATGCGTGTCGTCAGCTTGCCATCCGAGAACGTGCCGGCACCGCCTTCACCGAACTGCACATTCGACTGCACGTTAAGCGCCCCGCCCTGCCAGAACCGCTCGATATCAGCCTGCCGCGTATCGACATCCTGACCGCGCTCCAGCACGAGGGGCTGCCAGCCTGCCTTGGCCAGTGTCAGCGCCGCAAACATGCCCGCGGGGCCGAAGCCGACCACCACCGGACGCAGCTCCCTGCCCGTGAACTGGCGCAGAGCCGGCGCCGGCGCCGCTTCGTTCTTGACCACTTCTACGTTCTTGTCGCGCTTGAGGCGCTGCAAGACCTTCTTTTCCGGCTCTGCTACTGCTACATCGAGCACGTAGACAAACTGCACCGGCGCCCCATGATAACGGCGCGCATCTACAGCCTTACGCACAATTACCACCGCAAGCACAGCCTGCGGTGGTAATTTCAAGCGTCTGGCTGCAAGTTCCTCCAAGCAGGTCGCATCGGTGAATGGGACCTGAAAGTTTCTTATGCGAATCACTTGTAACCTTCACTCCAATATCTATTCACTTATCTTCTTTCGCCTTGACGACAAGATGGACTACTACGTCCGGATTCGTGACGGTCACGCCATCCGGCAGGATGAGCTTGACCGTCTTATCCATATTCTTCGTCACATCAGCCAGCGATATCGGCTCTGTCGACAGGGACGATACCGTGCTGGTCTTGGCCTCATCGCCGGCAATCTCGATCTTGACGGGGTCTACCTTGGCGCTGACCAGTTCCAGCTCACCGTTCAGGCTTCCCGTCAAGGCCGGCTTGACCGTGACGATCTTCGTCCGCAGGCCGCGCGCCATCTGTACGGTCACATACATGGACGTCGGATTCACAGTGACGCCCTGTACCTCACGGCCATCCACATTGATCGGCGTCAGCGGTACCTGCAAGGCAAAATCACTGTCGTTATTGCCATTGAGACCGATATAGCCGATCACGCGGTCGACCTCATTGACTGCTGACTCCGGCCCCTCGATGACTACCTTCGAGCTGGCCTGATTCACCTTGGCCACCGTGACTCCTGGTGCCGGGACACCATTGACGTTGATGGTCGCCCGCACGCGCCGCTCGATGATGCGGTCCAGCGTCACATCGATCGATCCCGGATTCTCCTCGACGACCTCAAAGCCCTGCGGCGTCTCCACATGGACCTTATAGGAATGCTTGCCATTTTCCGCATCCTTGAGGTCAACATACGCCTTGAAGTCCTCTGCCGAACTGTTCACGAACAGCGACCGCGCGGCGCGTACCTTGACCTTCACCGTCGGCGTCCCCTGCGTGATCTTATAGCCATCCGGCGCATTGCGGAGCTGCACCTGCACGGTGAAGCTGCTCTCGATAGCCGGATTCTGGTCATTCATGACATAGCCCCAAAGCACGATAGCCGATACCACGGCCACGATTTTGGCGACCAGATTGTGTTGTATCATATGGCGAAACGTTGAAATCATTTCTTCTTCCTCCAATTTCGCACCATATCCCGGATGCTTTCCTGCGGTGATGCAAAGGCCGGCATAAGCACCGCCCGCAGCGTGTCGATGTCGAGATGACGCATGATATGGCCATTTTCGGCCACCGAAATCGTTCCGGTCTCCTCACTGACGACGACCACCAAGGCATCGCACTGCTCCGACAGGCCGATGGCCGCGCGATGACGCGTGCCCAGCTCTGTCGACAGCGACCGGTTCTCGGTCAGGGGCAGCAGGCAGCCTGCTGCAATCAGGCGGTTGCCGCGGATCACGGCAGCACCATCATGCAGCGGCGTATTGACGATGAATACATTGAGCAGGAAGTCCGCCGAGATCAGGCCCTCGATGCGTATGCCGGTCGCACTGATGTCGTTGAGGCCCATATCGCGCTCGATGACCAGCAGCGCGCCTGTCTTGGTCGCCGACAGCTGCTTGACCGCTTTGGTGAGCTCATTGACGACCGAGCGCGCCTGCTCATCATTGAGCAAGGTCTGCGCCCCCCAGAAAGAGCCCTGTCCCAGATGCTCCAGTGCGCGCCGCAGCTCGGGCTGGAACACGATAGGCAAGGCGACAAACAAGAGCGTCACAGTCTTTTGCAGCAGCCACGAAATGACATGCAGCTCAAACCAGCTGCAGATCAGCGTCACCACGAGCAGCACCAGCACGCCCTTGACCAGCGTGATGGCCCGCGTGTCCTTGAGCATCACATAGATCTTATACAGGATCACGGCCACAATTATAATATCGAGCACATCGAACCAGCCGATGGTCGACAAAATTCCATGAAATTGTATCGGCATGGTTATATCAAACGGCATACGCAAAACTCCCTAACTTACTATCTTGTCTCCCTATCATAAAAACTATTCGTGTTCTTGATAAAGAATTCCTTGTTACCGCTAAAAAATTTTAGTACTAAAGTCTTAAAACAAACTGAAAAAACAGAAAAGACCTGCTGAAAGCCAGCAGGTCTTTGCCAAAAACTTCTATGCGCTTATTTGATCTCGCGGATCCAGCCCTCCGGCGCCTCGATGGTGCCCATCTGGATGCCACGGAGCTCGTGGTACAGCTTCGTGAGTACCGGGCCCATTTCCTCCATGCCGCTTGGGAAGCAGATTTCCTCGCCATGGTTCACGACTTTGCCGACCGGACAGATGACGGCAGCCGTGCCGCAAAGGCCAGCCTCAGCAAAATCCTTGAGCTCGGTGAACTTGACCGGACGATGCTCGACCGTATATCCCAGCTTCTCTGCCAGCGTCACCAGCGAACGGCGCGTAATCGACGGCAGGATCGAATCGGACTTCGGCGTGACGATCTTGTTGTCCTTCGTGACGAACAGGAAGTTAGCGCCGCCCGTCTCCTCGACATAGGTGCGCGTAGCTGCATCGAGATACATGTTCTCATCATAGCCATTCTCATGAGCCAGGATATACGGATGCAAGCTCATGGCATAGTTGAGGCCAGCCTTGATGTTGCCCGTACCGTGCGGGGCAGCACGGTCAAAATCACTGACGCAGATCGTGATTGGCTTGATGCCATTCTTGAAATACGAACCGACCGGCGTACCGAACAGGCGGAACTGATATTCATCAGCCGGCTTGACGCCGATGACCGGGCCCGTAGCGAACAGGTACGGACGCAGGTACAGCGCACCGCCCGTCTCATACGGCGGGATCCAATCAGCATTCGCCTTGACCACCTGATCGACAGCCTCGAGGAACATCTCCTCCGGGACCGGCGGCATCACGAGGCGTTTGGCCGAATCCACCATGCGCTTGGCATTCTGGTCCGGACGGAACGTCACGACCTTGCCATCTTTCGTCTTATATGCCTTAAGGCCTTCGAATACTTCCTGGCAATACTGCAGGATGCCTGCGCACTCATTGATAACGACATTGGCGTCCTCCGTGAGTCCGCCTTTGCCCCATTTGCCATCTTTGTAGTTTGCTACATAACGTTTCGTGATCGGCTGATAGCTGAATCCAAGATTTGCCCAGTCAACATTTACATTTGCCATGTTCATGCCCCTTTTCTTTTATCAAAGTAACTATATTCTAGTCCTCAGCTATACAGATGTCAATATGTAAAGTGTCCTTTTATCCACTTCCTGCATCATTTTTTTATTTCCGTATTTCTTGTACGCACATTCGTTTATTGTTTATACTGCATCTCCCGCAATTTCATCCGGGCTGCCGGTAAGTGCTCACGAATATCCGACGCGATGAGCGCCTCGCCCTTCGCCTCTGCTGCCAGGTCGCCCGCGAGCCCATGTAGGTAGACACCCAGCAGCGGGGCCAGCCCGCTTTCCGTCTGCTTCATGAGCCCCGCAATCGTTCCTGCCAGCACATCGCCGCTGCCCGCTGTCGCCATACCCGCATTGCCCTTCGTCGTGAAGAACGCATCCCCATCCGGATATGCGACCAGCGTGCACTCGCTCTTGACCACGAAGACACACTGATACTCCGCAGCTGCCTCGCGGACAATCGGCAGCAGGGACTCCCGCAGCTCTGGCACCGTCACGCCCAGCAGGCCAGCCATCTCGCCGAGATGCGGCGTGAGTACCGGCACCTGCGGCAGCCGGCTCAGATCATCCGGCTGACGGCTAAACGCATAGATCGCATCAGCGTCAAGAATCAGCGGTTTGCTGACGCGGGCAGCAAAGAGGCGTACAAGTTCCAATGTTTCTGCCGCCCGCCCGAGACCCGGGCCGATGAGCACTGCATCATAGGATTCAGCCAGCGAGAGCAGCTGCCCCAGCGCCTCTTCGCCGCCCAGGATGCCCTCCTTCGTCTCTGCCAAGGGCACGGTCATGACCTCGGTGAGCTTCGTCTCCAGGATATCATGCACGCTCTGCGGCACAGCCAGCGTCACGATGCCAGCACCAGCGCGCAGGGCCGACGAAGCGGCCAGTGCTGCTGCCCCCGTCATGCCATGGGATCCGGCGACCACGAGGATGCGGCCACAGCTGCCCTTATGGGCAGCCCGGCTGCGTGGCGGCAGCAGCCCCGCCGCCATCGCATCATCGAGCAAGGCCTGCTTGATTGCCGCATCCTGCAGCAGCTCACCAGGGATGCCGATATCATCGACCAGCAGCTGGCCCGTGAACTCTGCGCCAGGGCTCAACAGCTGCCCCACCTTCGGCAGCCCCAGCGACAGCGTAGCTGCCGCCTGCACAGCCACGCTGGGAACCCGGCCCGTATCCGCCTCGACGCCGCTGGGGATATCAATGGACAGCACCAGCTTGCCTGCACTGTTCACTTCTTCGATCAGGCGCAGCGTCTTCTTGCGCAACTCGCCCTCAAAGCCCGTACCAAGGATACCATCCACGATGCCCTCCGTGAACTTCAAGGCAAAATGCAGCCGGTCCCAATCGCGGTCACTCTCCAGGACATGCATCTCCACGCCCATCGCGTTGAGCGCCTTATGCATCGCCGCTGTTGCCGGCGAGAAATGCGCCATCTCCCCCGCAAGGAAGACCTTGAGCTTCGCTCCCATATTGTGCAGGTGCCGCGCCGCCGCCAGGGCATCGCCGCCGTTGTTCCCGCTGCCAGCCAGCACGCAGACATTCCTTGCCGCCACACCTGCCAGCAGTCTGTCCACTGCTTCAGCCGTCCTATGCCCGGCATTCTCCATCAGCACCAGCGCCGGCAGCCCGTATTTCTCTGCCGTCAGCTTATCGATATTGCGCATCTCTGCCTTCAATGATACCTTCATGTCGTTTCCTCCATCACACATTGTGCCGTTGCATATTCCCTCGTGTGGCTCAGGGAGATCCATACCTTAGCGATTCCCCGCTCCCGTGCCAGCCCTGCAAAATGACCGGTCAGCCTGACCTGCGGGCATCCCAGCGCATCAGGCAGGATCTCAATGTCCTGCAGCGTGCCTTCCCGCAGGCCGGTGCCGAACGCCTTGAGCACAGCTTCCTTGCCCGCAAAGCGCGCGGCATAGCTTTGGGCCCGTTGGGCACCACGGCTCTCACAGTATTGCTGTTCTGCCGCCGTATAGACCCGCGCACAGAACCGCGGATTGGCGATTGCCTTTGCCACCCGCGCCACCTCAACGATATCTGTGCCAATTCCCCGTATCAATGCCTCATCACCTCAACTACCATTATACAACAAATTTCCTTTCCATAGTAAAACAAGCCGACCCGTAAGCCGACTTGTCATGATTCATGAGATCAGTATGAAGTTCCTGCGATCGAACTGCCAGCCGAGCCAGATGTCGACGGGATATGATTCGTCGTGCCACTGGTAGGCATGCCATCCGCACCGGTATCCGGCTGCTCCGTCTTGCCACCGGACTTCTCGTCCGGATTGAACCGGTAGTTGCGGGCAATGAACACCTCTACGCGGCGGTTCTTTGCCCGCCCCTCATCGGTCTTGTTGTCCGCCAGTGGCCGATACTCACTGTAGCCGATAGCGCTGAAGCGCGCCGGATTCATCGACGGGTTGTTGGCCAGCAAGGCCTTCATGAAATTCATCGCACGCGTCGAGCTCAGCTCCCAGTTGGACGGGAACTGCGCCGTATTGATAGGGACATTATCCGTATGTCCCGATACGACCACGCGCTCCGGCACCGAGCCTAAAAGCCCGGCTACCACCGGGATGATGGACTGTGCCTGACCGACCAGCTGTGCTGACCCCGACGGGAACAAGGCCCGTTCCTTGATGCGGATCATAAGCCCTTCTTCGCTGAGCTCCGTGCTCAGCTGATCGTCCAGCTGGTTCTGGTCGATATATTCCTGCATTTTCTTCTGCAACTCCTCGAGCTGCTGGTTCTCTACCACATACGCGTGATTACCCTTGTCCTCGTCGGAGGGCATCTCGGCACGACGGCCAGCATTTGGGCCCATCTGACTGAAAAACGAAGGGCCGCCCATGTTGAACGCCGAGCTGAAAGCCTGCGACAGCTCGGACATCTTCTTCTGGTCCGTCTGGGAAATAGCAAACAGGGCGATGAACAGTGCCAACAGGAGTGTCATAAGGTCAGAATACGGCAGGAGCCACGGCTCGCCTTCATGTTCCTCATGAGGCGCAGCATGTTTCTTTCTAGCCATCAAATCACTCCTTCTTCAAACCTTCACGCTCGCTCTGCGGAATGAAGACCATGAGCTTCGCCTCGATCTGCGTCGGCGAATCGCCGGCCTGCAGAGAAAGGATACCCTCGATGATCATGCGCTTCTCGCTGACCTCAGCCTTGGACAGGAGCTTCAGCTTGTTGGCCATCGGCAGATAGACAACGTATGCGGTGAAGATACCGAGGATCGTAGCAACGAATGCTGCGGCGATTGCGTGCCCCAGCTTATTGACGTCGTTCAAGTTACCCAAGGCTGCGATAAGGCCGATAACGGCGCCCAATACACCAAGGGTCGGAGCATACAGGCCAGCCTGCTCCAGCATCGCACGGCCTTCGGCATGGCGCTCCTGCATGACTGCCAGCTCCGCATCCAATACATCGCCGACAAAGTCCGGATCCATACCATCGATGACCATGCTCAATCCCGTCCGGAAGAACGGATCATCAATATCCTGTACCTTGCTCTCCAAAGCCAGGATACCTTCACGACGGGCAATCTGGGAAAGCTCAATGAAAAGAGTCAGCAGCTCTGCCTTCTCGTGAAGTGCCGGTTTGAAAAAAACCATCTTGACCAGTCCAGGCAGCTTCTTCAGCTGATTCATATTGAACGCTGTAAACAAGCAGGAGAAAGTACCGCAGATGATGATAAGGAATGCTGCCGGGTTGTTTAATGAGCTGATCGGTGCACCCTTGATGATCATACCTACGAATACGGAGATAAGACCGCCTACTGCACCTATGACTGTTGAAATTTCCAAAATAAAAGCCCTCCTATTTCTTCCAATATCTTCCGTTGATTCCTTGGAATGAAATCCCAAATCTCGCTACATCTACTACTATACACTATTATAATTCCATGTGAATAGAAAAAATCCTACTGCTCCTGCGATAAAAAAAATTTTATTTTTCATGATAAATTTTCATTATCATATCATATATTTGTCAAAAGTATGGTATAATAAAAATATAATAAGACTAATTTATACAGAAAGAAGCGATAACATGGAATTACGACAACTTGAATATTTCCAGATGGCCAGCCGTCTGCGAAATATCACCCGGGCTGCCGAACGGCTCCGTGTCTCTCAGCCAAACATCACTGTGGCCATCAAGAAGCTAGAGGCTGAGCTCGGCATCCAGCTCTTCGACCGCAGCCAGAAGCAGCTGTCCCTCACGCCCGAAGGCGCGGTCTTCCTGAATCGCGTCGAACTTGCCCTGCGCAACATCCAAGATGCGGTTCTTGAAGTCAATGACTACAAACAGTTGCAGAAAGGCACCATCAAGATTGGTATCCCACCAATGATGGGTGCTTATCTGTTCCCGAAAATCTTCTCGAGCTTCCAGCGCCGCTATTCGCATCTCGATATCTTCATGCATGAAGAAGGTTCGATGTCAATCCGCGAACAGCTCGAACGTGACGAGCTTGACTTCGGCATCATTATCATCTCAGGTGCATCAAATCATCTGCAGCTGCTGCCGATGTCCAAGAATCAGGTCGTCTGCTGTGTGCCGGAAGACAGCCCGCTCGCCAAGAAAAAATCCCTTTCGCTGCAGGATGTCGCTGACGCAAATGTCGTCATGATGAAAGAAGGCTCTTTCCTGCGTCAGACCATCTTGTCCAAGATGAGTGCCGAAAACATCACGCCAAACATCGTTTTGGAATCCAACCAGGTCATCACGCTCAAGGGTCTTGTCGCCAGCGGCGTCGGTGTTGCTTTCCTTTTAGATATGGTAGTCGAAGACACACCGGGTGTCAAGGCTATTCCATTGTCCGATCCCATCTATGTCGATGTCGGCCTCGCCTGGAAGAAAGATCGTTACATCTCCAAGGCCGCCCAGTCCTTCATTGACTTCTGCAAGGATCTGCTCAAAAAGAAACAGGAAGCCTAAAAAATGGCTGTGACAAACGGATTTGTCACAGCCATTTTTTCGGCTTATTCTGCCAACAACGGCACCGTCAGGCTGCCAGTCGGCATCAATATGTAGCTGGGATCATCGCCCACATACTGACGGGCCAGCTCCAGCGCCTCTGCCACCGTGTCGACAGCACCGTCGAACAACATATCCTTGGCCAGCTGCCGGTCAAGCCCCGTCACAAGGATGAAATGGGCCTTCTTCGTGAGGCGTGTGACCGCATAGGCCTTATTGGCGCCGATCACGAAGCGCTCTTTGAGCTTGGCCTCGATTGCATCGGCCGTCTTGAGCTCGCGGCAGGCATCCTCAAGGACCTTGCTGCCGCTTCCCTCTTCGCATTCCGCCAGCAGGATGACGACACCACCCTGACGCGTCGCGAGCACGGCGTTATCCATCGTCTTCTGCATCTGATAGACATTGATGTCCTTCGGATAGCCGCCGCAGCTGGCAATCGTGATATCTGCCTGCTTAGCGATCGGCACGCCATAGACTTCATCGACAAACTTGCAGGCTTCCTGATGTGCCTTGATATAGTCGCCAGCAAAAATCCGCAGGAAACGGTGCTCTGCATCGAGGATCGCATTGAACAGGATGACACTGCGCCCCTTCGCCCAAAGGGCCACGCCCTCCATCTGATCCTCATAGACCGGGTTGCCCTCAGTACGTCCCAGGCCAGCATTGGGGTCCATCATGAAGCTGTGGTTCTTGCGGACCGTCTCCATCGCCGCACAGCCCGGCAGTACCGCCTTGCGACCTCCGCCATAGCCGCTGAAATAATGGTGCACGATGGTTCCCGTCAGGATCACATGATCGCTGTGGCAGATATGCTTATTGATCAGCACTGGCGTGAACCGGCTCGTCGTGCCAAAGTACTCGAAATCCTCCGGCACATTACAGTCGCTGTTGAACATCTTCAGACGGCCTGCAATCTCCTTGCCCACACCTTCTTCCATTTCCTGCTGAGTCATCAAGCGATGCGTGCCCAGTGAAAAGACAATCTGCATATTGGCATCGGGCACCCCGAGACGATTCAGCTCATTGACGAGCACCGGCATGAAATCAAAGCTATTGGCAACCCGCGTCGGGTCATTGCAGATGAATGTCACCGTATCGCCGGGTTTGATGACCTCATCGATCGGCGGCTGGCCGATCGGATGGTATACAGCATCCAGCACTGCCTGGGAGATATCCGTCAGCGGCTCCACCTTAGGCATCTCAATGACCTTGAGTACCTTTTCCTCATCGAGTTGAAATGATTTGGTTCCATGTCCATAGTGAAATTCATAATCCTTCATCAAAGCCTGCACCTCCAACAGTCCTCATATAGAAAAAGATGACATTTTTCAATGTCATCTTTTTCTTTGCTATCCAGCAATCGATCAATAGAGAATATGAGCCAGTACATAACCAACGCAGCAGCCCGTGAATACGCCCAGCAGACCTGGGATCATGAAGCTGTGGTTGAGGATGTATTTACCAATCTTCGTCGTACCCGAACGGTCAAAACCGATGCAGGCAAGGTCAGACGGATAAGTCGGCAGGAAGAAGTAACCATAGATTGCCGAGATGAAGGAAATGATGACAACCGGATCGGTGCCAATACCCAAAGCCATCGGGACAACGATAGATACAGCAGCTGCCTGCGAGTTAACGAGTTTCGAAGTGAAGAAGGCAATCAGTGCATATGCCCACGGATAGGTCTGTACAGCCGAACCAAGGACTTCCTTGAGGAATGCCATATGGTTGGAGAAGTACGTATCTGCCATCCAGGCAACGCCGTATACCGAGATGACTGCAACCAGACCAGAACGGAATACCTGGCTGTTGCCAACATCTTTTGCCTTGATCTTGCAAGTGAAGAGAATGATCGCACCCATGAACAGCATGATCATCTGGATGACCGTCGTCATGGAGATGGCCTTCATGACACCCTTAGCATTCGGGAAATGCGGCAGGAGCTGCGGGTTATTGCCCAGGAAGGCAATAACGATGATGCCGATGAAGAAGATGTACATCGCATGATAATACGAAGACGGGAGATCTTTGTCGATGAGACTTTCCGTATCACCATAAACGTACTCTTTAGCCTCCGGATCCTTGATGAGTTCCTGGAACTCCGGATCGTCTTCCAGATCCTTACCACGGGAATAGCTGTACATAGCGGCAACAATTACACCGCACAGCGTAGCCGGAATCGAAACCATGAGCAGGTTCAGTACCGTGTACGGCAGGCCAGCAGCGGAGAAGAAACCGATGAAGCCGACCAGTGCAACCGATACCGGCGATGCGCTGATACCCATCTGCGAGGAAACCGATGCAACAGCCATCGGACGCTCCGGACGGATGCCCTCTTTGATGGCGATATCATAGATGATCGGGAACATCGTGTAAACAACGTGGCCCGTACCGCAGAGGATCGTCAGCAGCCAAGTCGTGATTGGCGCATACAGCGTGATGCGTTTCGGATTGCTGCGCAGGAATTTCTCTGCGTACTTCAGCATGACCGTAAGACCACCCGACGTCTGCAGGAAGCCGGCGCAGGTAACAACCGCCATGATCGTGAGCATTACGTCAACCGGCGGTTTGCCCGGCTGATAGCCGAACACGAACGTGAAAATGATAAGACCGATAGCACTGACAACAGCCAGGCCGATGCCGCCATGACGCACGCCAACAATCAAGCATGCGAGCAGCACCAGAAAACCAAGAAGCATTTCCATAGTGAAAACTCCCCTTCCTAAAAAAAATAAACACAAAAACTCTTCCGTGCCCATTGCCTTACCTAACTGTCAAGCTCCCTACTCAACCATAGATAAGACCGACACAACATCTAGATCGATTGTATCGAATCCCCCTTGGCATACTAATTCTGCATAGCCTTCATATTTCCTGCTTCCATAAAAAATATTTTATCAACTATTCAGAAAAGTGCCAACTGTGATACATTCGGTCTAACCCTTGCTTATTATACTACAAAGTAATTTTATAAGTAAATACTATTTATTATAAAATTATTTAATGATTATTGGTATTTATCTTAACTTAAGTATCATTAATCATACTCAGTTACAAAAGAGCAAACTAAATCAAGCAAAGAAAAAAATTTCGATTTATTTATTGAGAATGCATATTAATGTGTTATAATATGCTAAAAAGTTATATTAGTAAACACATACTTCAGGAGGTTTTATTTATGGCATCTATTAATGATAACTATCTGAAATTGCCAGGAAGCTATCTTTTCGCCGAGATTGGACGCCGGGTTGCGGCATTCAAGGAGGCACATCCCGAGGCAGACATCATCCGCCTCGGCATCGGCGATGTTACCCAGCCGCTGCCAGCAGCCTGCATCGAGGCCATGCACACGGCCGTCGATGAGCTTGCCCATGCCGATACGTTCCGCGGCTATGGCCCAGAACAGGGCTATTCCTTCCTGACTGATGCCATCATCGAGCATAATTATACCCAGCGCGGTATCCATATCGATTCCGATGAGATTTTCGTCAGCGATGGCTCCAAGAGCGATTGCGGCAACATCCAGGAGATCTTCGGCCTTGACAACAAAGTCGCCATCACGGATCCTGTATATCCGGTATATCTTGACACCAACGTCATGGCTGGCCGCACGGGCACGTTGCAGGCAGACGGTCATTTCGAGGGCGTGACCTACCTGCCTTGCGACGCCAGCAACGACTTCGCACCTGCCCTGCCGGCCGAGCGTGTTGACATGATTTATCTCTGCTGCCCGAACAATCCGACGGGCACGACGCTTTCACGCGCCGAGCTCAAGAAATGGGTAGACTATGCACGGGAAAACCAGTCTGTCATCCTCTTCGATGCTGCCTACGCAGCCTACATCACGGAAGATGACGTTCCCCGTTCCATCTACGAGATCGAAGGGGCCAAGGAGGTCGCTATCGAGTTCCGCTCCTTCTCAAAGACGGCCGGCTTCACCGGCACGCGCTGCGGCTATACGATCATCCCCAAGACGGTCAAGGGACGCGCTGCTGACGGCACGCTTGTTGAGTTCAACAAGCTCTGGAACCGCCGCCATACGACGAAGTTCAATGGCACGGCCTACATCGTCCAGCGCGGCGCTGCTGCTATCTATACGCCGGAGGGCCAGCAGCAGGTCAAAGAGCTCGTCGGCTACTACATGGAAAATGCCCGCATCATCCGCGAAGGACTTGAGACGGCCGGCATCAAAGCCTATGGCGGCGTCAATGCTCCGTACATCTGGCTCAAGACCCCGAATGATATGCCGTCGTGGGACTTCTTCGACAAGCTGCTCACAGAAGTCAATATCGTCGGCACGCCAGGCGCAGGCTTCGGTCCCTGCGGCGAGGGCTACTTCCGCCTCACGGCTTTCGGCAACCGCGAGAATACGCTGCGCGCCGTGGAACGCATCAAAACAAAATTCCATATCTGATTTTCCTTGCAGATACAAGAAAAGACAGGCCTCAACAGCCTGTCTTTTTTATATGCTCAATGAAAAATGAAATTCATCAGCAGCCATGCCACAATGCCTACCCCAGCCAAGACCAGCAGCACTGGCATGACGGCAAAGACGAAGATGCCTGCCACCGCCAGCAGGACCAACACGATAGCGATCCGTGTCAGCCAGGTGGAATTGCTGAAAAGGAGATCCTTCCAGCTCAGCGTGTGGAACGTGATCCGCTGATACGGATCTTGCTTCGGTGCCTCCTCAGCACCAGTATTCTCATCAATGGTTACACCATCATAATCATTCCGTTCGGAATTCGACATGACGCGAACCTGTGGATTCTTATCTTCCATTCACGTACACCTCCATGAAAAGGCATCACATATACTATTCCCAATACAGGGAGCGGATAAAACCTTCCTCTGTCAGGTACCTGGGATCGAACCGTACCGTCCCCAGCTGTACCCGCACATCATCCATGCAAGCAAATACATCCTCTGCCGACGTGCCTAAAAACTTGACGATCTCAGGGACCGAAACAACATCAGAGCCATTGATCTCCGCAAACTTCAGGAACACCGCCGTAACCAGCACCGACTTATCGACCAGCTCATACGCCTGCCCCAAGGCAGCGATATAGTCCGAAAACAAACGGCAGACAAGCTGGGCCGAATATTTGCTGATGCCAAACTTCAAGGAGAAGCGCACCAGCCCCCGGCGATCTTCCTCTGACAGCTGCCAGATCACATTTCCTGTCCGCTTTACCGGCGGCTTGACCACATGGTTCGGTACAACATTTAGCTGCGCGAAATGCGCCAGGATATTCATCGTATGGCGCACAGCCCCTGCCTCACGGACTAGAAAGGCTTCGAGGGTGGCCTCAGGCTGCTGGTATTTGAAGAGTTCGTACTGCTTGAAGATCTCCTGGCGCATCCGCCGCTGCAGCTTGCGGCTGGCAGGAAGTATCGTGACATAGTTGAGCATCATGACACCCTTGTTGTGGACATGTCCATACAACAGGCAGTCATCGATGCCGCCATCCATCAGGATCGGCATCGGCAGCTCTATGGGTTCATCCGTAAGCAGATTATGGCAGGAAACAAAATCGACATCATAATAATCGATTGCATAGATCCCAAACTTTGCCTGCATCAGATCCAATAAGATATCACATTCCGCCGCCGACAGATTCTCTTTCTCCAGGCGGTAGTAAAAACGGATCGGCGTCTCATCCGAGGCCAGCATATGATAATCAAACAGGAAGAAATCCCAGAAGCCTATCCAGAAGGACTGCTGGTCTTCCTCCGGCAGCCTGCTGTAAGTATCACCATCCGGCCCCACAAACATTGTCATGGCCCGGTCCATATCGGAACGATACTTCGCCTGCTGGAAAAAATCGTCCATGCGATGCAGCAGGGCATCCATCATCTGATTCAGCTGCTGCATGTCTTCATCGGAAACCTCGTCCTGATGCTCCAAGGAATTATAGAATTCGTCCTGCATGCGGCGCGGCGGCATGACAAAGTTTTTCTGCAAATAAAAGGACTGTTTCACATCGTGCAAGAACGAACGCAGATCCTCTTTAGGGCTATTCTTGCAGGCAAAGCTGAAAAAATCCTCAATAAGCGCCACGATTTTCATCACTGGCGCCTCTTCCAGCACAAATTCCTTGTCGTCCTGCGCATAGCGGTAAATCACCTCGTGAAGATCATTGATGGTCAATGACTCCAGCGAGTAGAGATGCAGCTGCTCAACATAGGAAAGCAACAGCGAGATAAGTACCCAAATCCGTCTGAGTTCCTCATCATCAGCCCCCTGCCAAGCCTTGCGGCGCAAATATTTCTCGACGACATTTTGAGGCAAGATCATATCATAGTTGAAATCGCTTTCGTAGAAGTGCTCTACCAAAACATATACATTACTCATAACTGCGAGTCCCCAATATATATATAGTCACAAAGTGTATTATAACATAATGGATGAAAAAAAGACACCCGCCATGCGGATGTCTTTTGCTT